>DASQZK010000412.1:0-3205 GCA_035638735.1 Bacteroidales bacterium | reverse complement strand
TTGAAATTTTTTTAATCCTCTAATACCCTTAATGGCAAAATCCGGAAAAAATCAGCGTCTGGTTTGTCTTTTATCACCTCACCCCCGGCCCCCTCTCCTGAGTGGAGAAGGGTGTCCACTTCGATGACCTTTTGACAGTTTTCGATGACATTTTCTTCTTATAGAGTATTTTAAAAAAACGGTTATAAAAATAGTTCCTCTATGCAATGCAATGCAATCAACATCACCCCTGCAAGGTCTTGCCCCTCAACTTCAGGGGAGGGGTTGGGGAGGGGTGAATAAGGTGTTCACACTCAGAGAACGACAGGTTGAGGCTGAGATCGGGAGGGGTGAATAAGGTGTTCACACTCAAAAAACGACAGGTTGAGGCTGAGATCGGGGAGTGGTGAAAAAAGTTTATTCTCTGAGAACGACAGGTCGAAATTGAGATTGGGAGTGGTGAAAAAGCCTTTCACCCTCAAACGACAGGTTGAAATGGGGCATAAGCCTCTACCCTAAACAGAAATCCATAATCCGTTTCTCCCGCCTCCTTGTCAAGCCCTTCGCGCCTTTTGCTCAGAAATGCTTAAAGCCAATAATCTCGCGAACATCATTGAGCGTTTTTGACGCACTGGCCCTGGCCTTCTCAGCACCCATCTTCACCACCTTCGACAGGTAGGCGTCATCGTTCATGATATCCAGGATCCGTTCGCGGATAGGCGTGTTAAAGGCGATGATATCTTCGGCAAGCTGTTTTTTCAGGTCACCATAACGGATTGTACAACTGTTGTACTGTTCGGTGAAATGGTCAACCGTTGAGGCTTCGCTCATCAACTCCAGCAGGTAGAACAGGTTTTTCACCGGCTCGCTCATCGCCTGGTTGGGCTTTTCCGGTCCTGCATCGGTGACGGCACGCATGACTTTTTTGCGGATATCCTTCGGACTGTCGACGAGATAAATGCCGTTGCCCTCCGATTTGCCCATTTTGCCGGTGCCGTCGAGTCCGGGCACCTTCACCAGCTCCTGCCCGAAGTTAAAAGGCTCGGGCATATTGAAATAGTCAACGCCATACATGAAGTTAAAGCGTTTGGCGAATTTGCGGGCCATCTCCAGGTTCTGCTCCTGGTCTTTACCTACCGGTACCTTGTGCGAATTATGAATGATAATATCGGCAGCCATAAGCACGGGATACGTCAAAAGGCCGGCATTCACATTCTCGGGCTGCAACCTGATTTTTTCCTTGAAGGTAGTGGTCCGTTCCAGCTCGCCCACGTAGGCGTTCATGTTCAACAGGAGATACAGCTCGGGGATCTCAGGCACGTCGCTCTGTACATAAAGAGTTGCCACCTCCGGGTCGATGCCGGCAGCGAGGTATTCGGCCAGTACCTGGCGCACGTTGTTGTGCAGATCGTCGGGATGGGGATGGGTGGTTAACGAATGATAATCGGCGACGAAGAAATAACAGTTATTCTCGTGCTGCATCTTAACAAAATTCCTCACAGCTCCGAAATAATTGCCGAGGTGAAGATTACCGGTTGACCGTATGCCACTTAATACTGTTTCCATGAGCTCTTTTCCGTTCATTTTTGAATGGCTTACAAAACTATAAAATGTTCTTCAAAAATCAGTTACACGATAGGAAATTACACGATGTTTTTACAGAACATTTTTGCACCTTTGCATTTTGTAGTATCATTCAGACAGATATGATGAAGCATCACCGGCTGCTGTGACTGTCCGGGAACATGCTTAAAAAACAATATACATGGATTCAACAAGACAAAATAAGATAGCCAGGCTGTTGCAAAAGGAACTAGGTCAGATCTTCCTGCAGTTCGGAAAACAGTCGGGCGGAAAGATATACACGGTTACCGTGGTCAGGGTAAGCGCCGACCTGAGCGTTGCCCGTGTATATCTGAGCGTTTTTCCTGTGAAGAAGGACGAAGATCCGCTGGCCTACGTCAAAGACCATACCTCTCAAATACGATATGAGCTGGGACAAAAAGTGCGGAAGCAACTGCGGATCATTCCCGAATTATCCTTTTTTATCGATGATAGCCTCGACTATATTGACAATATCGAAAACCTGTTAAAGAACTGACTCTCAAATGAAATACGATCCAATTAAACGCAGCCTGGGGAATGTTTTCAACAAAACACCCTTCCTCAGGATCCTGTTCTATAAACTCCTCGATATTCTTTTGCTTCGTGCCTGGCATATAAAAAAAGAAATACGCAACATGAGGAAAAAATTGCCCGCTTCATCGTCTATCCTGGACGCCGGATCGGGTTTCGGTCAGTATTCATACTTCCTGGCCAGGAAATTCCCGGGATCCAGTCTCCTTGGTGTCGATGTTAAAGATGAACAGATAGACGACTGTAACCGGTTTTTTAAAAAAGCCGGGCTGGGAAGCAGGGTGAAATTCGAAGTGGCCGACCTCACTAAGTTTGAATCCCCCAACACCTATAACCTCATTCTTTCCGTCGATGTGATGGAACATATCGAAGAAGATGTGCTGGTCTTCAGCCATTTTCACAAGTCGTTGAAAGACGGCGGCTTCCTGCTTATCTCCACACCTTCTGACCAGGGCGGATCGGATGTGCATGACGAACATGAAGAATCGTTCATCGAAGAGCATGTCCGCGACGGATACAATATCGACGAAATAAAAGAGAAACTGCTCTCGGCAGGATTTTCAAACGTTGAGGCACGGTATTCATACGGCAGTCCCGGGAAATTATCCTGGAGGCTGTCTATGAAATACCCTATCATCATGCTCAATACAAGTAAACTGTTCTTTATCATATTGCCCTTTTGGTACATCTTAACCTTCCCGTTTTCGATCATCCTTAACTTCCTCGATGTAAGGATGAAACACCGGTCGGGAACCGGACTGATCGTTAAGGCGGTCAGGTAACCACGGCAGGACTGTACTTCAATGCCATCACGAACCGCCAGCCGCCAGCCGTCCTCCCCTTTAGGGGAGCCAGAGGGGTAGCGCGGGGGAAGTTGTGCAAGCTACGCAGTACGCAGTAGGGATTAGCCGGAACATACGGTGGACCTTCCTCTTCCAGGGGACCGAGGGGAAACCACGGCAGGACCGTACTTCAATGCCATCACCAGCCGACAGCCAACAGCCAACAGCCAAAGAGTAATACAGACAAGTCCGGGGCCTTATTCATCTCATGCACGGAAGCAAGGCTGCCCGCTAATACATAAAATAAT
>DASQZK010000411.1:0-3829 GCA_035638735.1 Bacteroidales bacterium | reverse complement strand
GGGTTCTACTTTACCGGTAATCCGAAGTCTTACCGAAGCCTGGGAAGCGTTAGACTGGACCGTGATGTATTTGTCAAAATGCCCTGGCCTGTTACGGGGATTAAAAACGGCGGTGATTTTTCCCTTTTCACCCGGCATTACCGGTTCTTTGGTCCAGGTTGGCGTGGTGCAACCGCACGATGGAGCCACGTTCTGTACAATAAGAGGCTCACTGCCGGTATTAACAAAATCGAAGGTGTGACTCACGTTTCCGTCCGCTTCCTTTATGTTGCCAAAATCATATACGGTTTCATCAAATGAAATATTGGCGACTTTCTGCTGTGCCATCGCAACTACAGGTGCTGCCATAATAAAAACGAGTAACTGAAAGACATATCTTTTCATGATATCAACGTTTAAGTTTTGAATACAAACGAGCAATTTTAATATTAAATTGTTATTATTACAAAGTTATTAAGTTTAACTAAACATCGTACCTTTATACAGTAAAACTGCGCTATTTGTTGCATATTCCCCAGTATTGAAAATCGGGCGTCAGTCTTGTACGGAGGAATGACAGAATGCTAAGCTAAAAAAAAGATATAACTTTAACCTTCCAAACCGAATTATAGCTGAAGTGATTAAATTCACCAATATAATCATACTCTTCGCAGCGGCATTTCTTCTCTGGCCGGTAACCGCTGATGCCCAGTTTTATAATGGTCATCAGATGAAATTCGGTAAGAACAGGGTGCAATACAATACGTTCTACTGGAAGTATTACCGATTCGACAAGTACGATGTGTATTCTTATGAAGAGGGCACGGAACTATCGTTGTACGTGGCCGATTATGCCGAGAAGGAGATTACACGCATCGAACAACTGTTTGATTATACGTTCGAGCGACGCCTGATATTCATCATCTACAATAAACTGTCCGATTTCCGGCAGAGTAATATCGGGCAGACAGCCATGGACAACCAGGAAGCGGAACAGGCTAATGTAGGCGGGGTTACACGTATCATTCAGAATAAAATATTTGTCTATTTTGAAGGCGACCATAAAAAGCTGGAGAAGCAAATCTCGAAATCCATCACCGAAGCCCTGGTGAATGAAATGCTTTATGGTAACGATTTCAAGGATAACTTCACGAGTTCAACTCTGCTTAACCTGCCTGAATGGTATCTGAAGGGACTGGTGTCGTATGTTTCCGATCCCTGGAATTTTAAAATAGAGAACAGGGTGAAAGACGGCATTATTTACGGCCGGTACAAAAAATTCAATCGCCTTCGCGGGGTAGATGCCCTGTATGCCGGTCATTCTTTTTGGAAATATATTGCCGACACCTATGGGGAATCGGTGATCCCGAATATTCTTTACCTGACCAGGATTAATAAAAATGTAAATACCGGTTTTCTTTCGGTGCTGGGGCTGCCACTAAAGAACCTGGCAGACGACTGGCTCAGCTATTACAGGAATCTCTATGAAGATTATGAAGCGTATGGCAGTTTGCCCTCCGAGGGGAAGGTCCTTAAGCGCACGAGCAGGAAAAAAGTTTACCTCCAGGCTAAAATAAGTCCCGATGGGCGTTATATTGCTTATGTGACAAATCAGCTCGGGCAGTCAAAGATTTACCTTTACGATACACAAACAGGGAAAAAAAGAAAAATTGAAAAAGAGGGGCATAAGATTGAGCAGATCGATGATTATTCCTATCCGATCCTTGCATGGCATCCTACCGGCCGCATTCTTGCTTTCCTGAGGGAAGAGAAAGGCAAGCTCCGGCTTACCTCCTACGATATTGACAACGACGAATATGCCTCCCGCATTTTCGTGTATTACGAGAAGATCCTTGACTTTTCCTATTCGAACGATGGTTTAAAATTTGTCATTTCCGGGGTATACCGGGGCCAAACCGATATCTATGTTCACGATATCGCCTCAGGAACCAACCAGAAGATCACTTCCGACCTGGCCGATGATCTGCATCCGCGGTTTATCAACAATTCAAATGAAATCGTCTTTACCTCCAACCGCCGGTCCGACTCCCTGGTGTCGGGAAATAAACCATCATCGCTCACCGAATACATGTCGGTATTTGTCTACGATTATAAGAACAAGCCTGATAAACTCAAGCGGATTACCGACCGTAATTTTGTCGATCACACCCTGCCCTTCCCTTATACCAAGAAGAATGAATTCGTTTTCCTGAGTAACAAATCGGGGATCATAAACCGTTACTTTGCAAAATACGACAGTACCATCAGCTTTATCGATACCACGACGCACTACAGGTATTTCGCAGAGACATATCCCTTAACCAACTACAGCCGGAATATTGTGGAACACTATTATGTCCCCGCCATCAATAAATATTCTCAGATCATATATAACGACGGCCGTTTTGAGATCTACCAGGGCGATGTGGATCCTTCGCAGAACCTCAGCGATGAGATCAGGAAAACACCTTTCAGGGTTGAATACACCAGCGAACTGTCTGAAAAGGACAGCATTCTAAATGTCAAAATGAAGCATATTCCCATCAAGGATATCATTAATAACAGCATTATCGAAGGCCAGGATACGATCAGGTTAGATTTTACCAACATCGACATTAATAATTATGTTTTTGAAAAGGAGAAGCTTAATTATTACAATGCCAGGCTGGGGAAAAATAATCTGAACCTGGTGATGGACACCGTACAGCAAGCCAGGAAGATGTATATCGATTACGAAACTTCTTTTTACCCCAACTACCTGGTTAACCAGGTAGATTTCAGCTTTATGAATGCCTCGTACCAGACGTTTACCGGAGGGGCGGTGTATTACAATCCTGGTATGAACCTGTCGTTCAAAGTGGGAGCCAATGATCTCTTTGAAGATTACCGTATCATTGGAGGGGTGAGGCTGGCAACAGATTTCGACAGCAATGAATATCTGCTGAGTTTTGAGGATCTGAAGACGCGTTGGGATAAGCAGGTTGTATTTCATCGCCAGATTTTCAAGGTGTCGGCAGAGAATGCCCTTCTGAAGACCTACTCGCATGAGCTGATGTTCATTTTAAAGTACCCGTTCAACCAGGTGGCAGCTATCAAAGGAACAGCCATGTATCGTAACGACAGGAGCGTATACCTGTCGACCGATCTGAATAACCTGAACCAGCCCGACATTGTCAAGCCATGGGCCAGCCTGAAACTCGAGTATATATACGACGATACCCGCTTTATAGGTATTAATCTTTACCAGGGACTGCGCTATAAACTTTTTGCTGAAGGGTATAAAGAATTAGGACAGAAAAAGTCCGATCTTGTTGTTCTTGGTGCCGATATCCGGCATTATACCCGCATTCACAGGTCGCTAATATGGGCGAACCGCTTTGCGGCCAGTACATCATTCGGACATACACCGCTGATTTATTATCTTGGAGGTGTCGATAACTGGACGAAATTTAATCCGAACACGCCGACTTTCGATCAGTCGGTACCCATTGATTACACAAGGAATTATGCCTTCCAGACTCTGGCCACTAATATGAGGGGCTTTATTCAGAATATCAGGAACGGGAACAACTTCGCACTCATCAACACCGAACTGCGCTGGCCCATCATCCGGTATTTTGCAAACCGACCCATCAGTTCCTCCTTCCTCAATAATCTCCAGGTGGTTGGATTTTTTGATATTGGTACGGCCTGGACAGGTCTCACACCATGGTCGGGCAAGAATGCTTATGACACTGAAACCTATGAAAACGGACCCATTAAAGTGGTCATCGATTCAAACAGGGAACCTATTGTGGCCGGTTATGGAGGGGGCGTAAGAAGCCGGATCTTTGGCTATTTCGTCAGACTT
>DASQZK010000410.1:0-3523 GCA_035638735.1 Bacteroidales bacterium | reverse complement strand
CGTTCGACGGGCTTGGGCTGGCCAATAATCATGTACTTGATTACGGCCCGGAAGGGGTGGCCGACACGTTGTCTGTATTAATGGACAAAAGGATCGGTGTTTTTGGCTATTCAACGGGAAGAGGATACAATGTCGGAGAGTTTGAAAAGGACGGTATCCGTATTGCTGTGCTGGCATTTGTTAAACCGGGACGGTGGAGCAAAGAAAAATTTGGGTTTGGTCCCGACAGCTACGATCCCGTATCGATCGTGGAAGAGATAGAAAAATATTCCGAAGTCGTTGACCATGTTATTGTTTTTCCCCATTGGGGAACCGAACTGGTTGAAATACCCAATGAAGCGGATACCCGGAATGCAAAACGTTTTATTGATGCGGGAGCTTCTGCCGTCATTGGGCATCATCCGCATATTTCACAAGGTATTGAAACATACAGGCACGGAGTAATTGCCTACAGCCTTGGAAGTTTTATCTACATCCCCGAAGATGAAGTCGGTTACAGTAAAAAAAATAAGAACCGCGATATTTCAATCTGCCTCACCATCGATTTCGGGAAAGATCGTATACGCGGATATAAAGCACATTATTATAAATACGATTCCATAACAAAAATACCCGTAGTGCAGCCTGACGAATCCATAAAAGAATACGCGGGTTTCCTTAACAGCCATATTTATGACCTTCAGTTATTCAACAAGCAGATAAGAGAAACACTTGTAAAACGTGAAGTCAGGTCCTTTCTTTACCGCTTCAGAAAGAAACCCGTGAAAACGCTCTACCATTACATGGGGCAGTTAAGGCTGAAAAAATTTAAAAAACTCTTTTTCTAACACATGGAAGATTTTCTGTATAAATTTCTGTCACTATACAATCGCATGCCTCTTCCCATGAGACAGTTCCTGGGTTACCTCTACCGTCTCATTCCTGAAAGGATCAGGTATGGTTCGTTTTATTCTGAATACCTTAACCGGTTAGACTATTTTGGCAGGCTGAACGATTTGTCTCAGGTTGCAGCTGAACAGGAAAAACTGTTAAGGGCGCAGGTTAACCATGCCATAGACAAGATCCCTTATTATAAAAATTATGAACGGCTGAATACGGCCGGGGATCTTTCAAAATACCCCGTCATTTCCAAGCAGACAATTATTGACCATTACAACGATTTTATCAGGCCCGGTTCGGAAAAGGAGCGTATTCGCGCCAATACCGGGGGCAGTAGCGGAACGCCACTGGCGTTCTATCTCCACAAAGGTGTGTCCAGGCCAAAAGAAAAGGCGCATTTTAAATGGTACTGGGGTCAATACGGTTACAAGCCCGGTTCCAGGATGCTGATGGTCAGGGGCAATCCGTTACAGAACAACAGGACCTTTGAACATCGTACCATCGATAACATACTGAACGTTTCGTGTTACAATATTAATGAAGATACTATTCAACCGGTTTTAAACAGAATTAATGCCGTTAAGCCCTGGTTTATACATGCTTATCCCTCATCGCTCAAGGTTCTCACCACGTTGCTTGAACCGTTGAAGAGCCGGGTTAAATTTAAACCCCGGGCATTATTCCTGGGTTCGGAGCATTTACCGGACAATGACAGAAAGTTATTTGCTGATTTTTATCAGGCACCTGTTGTTAACTGGTATGGACACAGTGAGGCCCTTGTTCATGGGGGGAATTGTCCTTATTCCGATGAGTATCACTTTTATCCCGCGTATGGTTACCTGGAACTTCTCGATGACAACGGCCAGCCGGTAACCACCCCGGGCAGCGAAGGCCGGTTAGTGGCCACCGGTTTCGACAACCGGGTGATGCCGCTTATCCGCTACGACACGGGCGATACGGGGATCCTGTCCGATACAAAGGAATGCCGGTGCGGATTCAGAGGCCCCAGCCTTACAAAGATTACCGGAAGGGGTCAGGATTACGTGGTCCTATCCGACAATACCAGGGTGTCGCTTACCGCCTTTATTTTTGGCCAGCATCTCGAGGCGTTCAGGAGAATAAGGGAAATGCAGGTTATCCAAAATAAGAAAGGGAAACTTGAAATCTGCATAGTGAAGAACCATGATTACACCATAAATGATGAAGATAAACTGGTCGACACGCTGACCAATTCCGTTAATGGCAAAATAGAAGTATCTGTGTCCTATATAGATACGGTACCAAAAACACCAAGAGGGAAAAACATTTTTTTTGTTACTAAGCTCTAAACATATTTTTGAGATGGCTTTATTAACAAATATTTCCAAAACAATACGGTTTACACCTGTTATCCTGAAAGATAAACGGAGAAAGAGCATACCGAGGATATTGTATGAACTGGTTTATCTGACGGTTTACCACTGGTCGCTTCCGTCATTCTATTTTACCAGGCGACTTTACATGAAGGAAAAGAAGAACATTCTCGATTATCTGCCCAACCGGTTTTTATACGGTATAGCAGAAAGGATCAATGACTGCGGGGCTGCTGCGGTGCTGAATGACAAACTCTTCTTCGACATGTACTACTCGCAGTTTACCGGTCGTCTCCCGAAAATTTTAAGTTATAATCATGAAAAGAAGTTTATTGTTGAGGGTAAAGCATACCAGGTAAATTCGAAGGGAAAACTGGAAGAGCTTTTAAAAGATTTAACCTTAAAGAGATCTGCCACAGGGGCGATATTCATAAAAAAAATGTTTGATTCGTATGGTGGTATGAACACGTTCAGGTTGACGAAGGAAGACTTCCCTGTAACGCGGGAAAAACTTGACAAGCTCTATAATTCAGTCAGAATATCGGCGTATTTATACCAGGATACCATTGTTCAGCATCCTGAGTTGAACAGGGTTAATCCTTCATGTATCAATTCAATACGGATGGATACCTTCATCGATCGCGATGGTAACTGTGATATCCTGTCAGCTTTCCTGAGGATGAGCATCAGCAATACCCATGTGGATAATACTTCATCAGGCGGGTGTTATGTCGGGATTGACCTCAAAACAGGGATGCTTAAAAAATTCGGTTACTCTTCTATTACGGTTACCGGCGGACAGGTCTACACTGAACATCCTGTCACCGGAACTGTTTTTCAAGGATTCAGGATTCCATTTTTTGAAGATGTCAAATCTTTTGTTTTAAATATTGCTGGAATCAATCCCTCCTTGCGGTTGATAGGTTGGGACGTGGCCGTTACGCCCCGGGGACCGGTACTCATTGAAGGAAACTGTGGGTATGATCTCACAGGACATGATATGATATACGGGGGGTACCGGAAGAATCCGGTTTTCAGAAAATTGCTTACCGAGCTTAATGAGAAAAAATATCTGAAATAACCATTAGTATTTATGAAGCAACTTATCCAAAATTTCAAATCCGGAGAACTTTTCGTTGATGAAGTACCGTTTCCTTCCCTGTCGGAAGGCTATATTCTGGTGGCCAATCATTATTCACTGATCAGTGCCGGCACCGAGAAGTCGACCGTGAGTACGGGACAGGCCTCTCTTATCGGCAAGGCCAGGAAAAGGCCCGACCTGGTAAAGCAGG
>DASQZK010000409.1:0-2644 GCA_035638735.1 Bacteroidales bacterium | reverse complement strand
AAAAATCGGGATTCAACAAATAATTTATCGAAATACCATCCAGCATCGAGCCGAATATCATGGCTTCGGTTTCGGGTTCGGGATAACCTGCATTGGTAAAATAACCGATAAGTATACCATACATTTCTTTGTAAATGTTGGTGATGTCTTCCTTCACGATTTTCAGTACACCAGGTTGCGGGATGATGGAAAAATATAAACTCCAGAATATCCGGTTTTCCGAGATCATGCGGAACGTCTCGTCAATCATATAGCGGAATTCTCTACGTGTCAATACGCCGTCATTGTCGGGATCAATCAGAGCCGTTATCTTTTGGATACCCTCACGGAAAATCTCCTTTAACAGATCTTCCTTGCTTTCGTAATAATTGTACATGAGCCCTTTCGATATCCCTGCTTTTTTTGAGATCATGCTGATGGATGTGGCGTAAAATCCCTCTGTGGCAAATAGTTCAAGAGCTACTTTCTTTATAGCAGACTTGCGGGTTTCCCTGATCTCTTCATATTGTTCTTCCGTTCTTGGTGACATGCCGACGCTATTTTTAGTTCCTCTGCTAATGAAATTATAATTAGAATATTTATTGAATGAACGACCGGTCAAATATAAGATGCTAATTTTTATAAATCAACTTTTTTAACACTTTTTTGTCGGTTCGACAATATATTGCCAGACAATGTATTTACCTGACGGCACGCCGGCAGAAGAACAAAACTAACGGCTTTTATTGTCTAATGAACATAGGGGCCATTGTTGTAAGGGGAAAAGATAAGGGGTATTGCTGCGCATGCGTTTTAAATATGCACCGGAAGGTATTTACTGGGAAAACGAAACCACTTACCTACCAGCAGTTTTGGGTCGTCATACTTTCTTCCCTTCCGGTTCTTCCTGGAATTCTTCCAGGTAATCTTTGAGATTACCATCCTTTTTCGACTGGACCAGGTTTCTTAGTTCCCCGGTTACCTTAACCTTGTTTTCCGGATTTCCACAATAATCGGCCAGAATTTTGTATCCGTTAAAACTGATGTCTTCCTGATCGTTCGCCTTTCCCTTTTTATTTTCAAGCACGTATTTTGTCATACCGGCCATGAATAAAACCAGCAGGGCTGGGTTATCCTGTGAAATTGTGCCAATAGGTTCATTCAACGGAAATGTATAATCGGGGGTTCCTTTCATCCATTCTACCAGAAAATGCATGGCTTCGTTTTTCGCACTGTTTTGTTTGGGTAAGGGCATGGAGAGAATGTAATTTGCCGCCTCTAATGCCGATGCTTCAGCGTTGGCATAATCTTCAGAAGTTGCAAGCGGTATGTTTGTGAATGAAGGTTTCTTCTGGGCATGCACCGCTGAAAGAGAAAAAATTAAAACGATGATTAATAAGTTTTTCACGTTGATTACTGTTTTTGGTTAAAAATATCTGTTTAAAACGACCGGTTTATGGTTACCAGGGATAATTTTTACGCCTTTGGTCGGTGAGCCGTCCACTCGTATTAAAAAACATCTGAACGGTTCAAATCGTTTGTTTTTACAGGCATATTTTCATGTTTTATACCGAGGGAAACGGGCCACAAAATAACGACCTTGTATTTTGTCACAATTACAAACCGACCTGACTATCAGCTTTAACCGTTGCCGGTAAGCCTCGTCCCATTCGAACGGAGTTATGTCTGTTCCATTTTAGAACTATTCCCGGAACCCCCTTGTTATAGAAGAAAACGCGGATATATTATCTGGAAGTTATCTTGAATGAAATAATGAGACTATCTAAAATTTATCGCCAGCCACCTACTGTCAGACGTTTGTCCTTCCTGGATTCATTCGTTCGAAAGACGGGATGTCGAATGATCGCGATGGTTGTGATCATACCCCTCGTTTCCTTAGCCTGTAATCGTTCGTCAAACACTGATCCGGGTTGGTCTTCCGGGTCACTGCAGATGCCTGGAACATATACCAGCAGTAAACTCCCTGAAATAAACTCTGATGGCGCAAAACTTGTCTCTGAATATTGTGCACAATGTCATGCCGTCCCTTCACCCTCAGCCCATAGTGCTTCCGATTGGGTAGCAGTGTTCCGGAGGATGATGCTATTGATGGAAAAGTCGGGGCACAACAGAGGTCGTATGGGAGGCATGATGGGAAGGAACAATCCAATGGGCATGATGGGTGCCAGGGTACCTTCGCGGGACGAACAAAAAATCATGCTTGGTTACCTCCAGGCACATGCTCTGAAATCCATACCGAAAGAAAACCTGCCCAATCCCGGAAGTGCAGGGGCAACAGCCTTCGACCTGCAATGTGCCCGTTGTCATGCCCTTCCTGATCCCGGACAACATACACCCGGCCAGTGGCCTGCCGTTGTTAGCAGGATGCAGAAACACGCCGAAGAAGCAAAACTACCACCAATCACCGAAAAGGATGTAACACTCATCCTAAAGTACCTGCAACAACATGCCGGTTCCCGAAGCGAGTGAGTGCTCGTCATTCTGTAATTGACCGGGTTGGGGTCCTTTACGGAGTGGTTCATTTCAACTGAATAGAATGGAAAAAACACAAAAGGCCATTTCAGGTATCCCCCAAAATCACCAGACTATGAGCTGTCCGATTGAAAAAATTACGTCGAAAATGAAAATGCGCGGTAGTGTTCAT
>DASQZK010000408.1:0-6437 GCA_035638735.1 Bacteroidales bacterium | reverse complement strand
GTAAAGCTCATTGTCACCTTCCAGCCGGTATACAAATTTGTACCGGTCGGTCCTGATCATCTTGGAACGGATCATACTCTCCGGAAAATCCTTGACGACCTGCTGCTTAGGCGACATGATGTCCATATTGGGACGCAGGGTGGCATCTTTCTCCACACCTCCCTGGCTGAAGACAGCATCCTTATGCTCTGTTGTTTTACCCTCGATAAGCGGAAGCATCGATTTGCCCTGAACCCATACCGGGACGTCAACACCCATCATTTCAAAAATGGTAGGTACGATGTCGACAAATTCCACCAGGTTTTCGATTTTTTTACCGGCAGGCATTATTCCGGGAAGTCTCATGATAAGTGGAACTTTCGTGATCTCGTCGTAGAAGAACGTATCCCACTTCTCGTAACAGTTACGCTCACCGTTTGAATCACCATGATCGGCGCTGTAAATGACTAGCGTATTATCTTTCAGTCCCAGGCGGTCGACCTCGTCAATAATCTCTTTAACTTTTGAATCGGCGAATTCAACGCTGGAGTAATATGCCCGTCTGATACGCTTGCGGTCCAGGTCTGTGACATGTTCCAGGTCGAAACTTTTTCGTTTGCACTGCTCTACGGAAGGTACTTTTTCCAGGGGTTGTACTTTTGGAGCAGGAATCTGGTCGAGAGGTATCTTGTAGGCCGGCATCTGCGTGTATTCAACATAAGGCGGATGAGGTTTGCCGATATCTACAAGGGCGAAAAAAGGTTCATCTTTATACTTATTGAGAAATTCCTTCGTCCAGCTGACACATAAAGAGTCGGGCAGTGTGTTGTAGTCGAGATCTTCTTTCGTTTTGCCGATGAGATACATTTTTCTGAGATCAGGATCATCGGTTTTGTCAAAAGCGTCGGGACGGTTTTTCCATTCCGGGCTGTCCCACTTCGATGTCATATCGAACCATTTCTTATGCAGATTCCAGTCTACAAGGTGGTTTTTACCAAGAAGGCAGGTTTTATAGCCGTTATCCTTCATCATTTTCACGATATTGGGTTCGTTGGCCCTCAATGTGAAATCGTTGTTCTTTTTTACATCCTTAGCGGGGATATAATATTTCCGTCCGGTCAGTGTCCTGTGGCCTTCAGGATGAGCGTAACGGCCTGTAACCATAATTACGCGTGACGGGACGCTTTTTGGCATTTGAACATAAGCGTGATTAAATACCGTACCTTCTCGTGCCATCTGTTCAGCGCCAGGCATGGTGGTCAGCGGGTTGCCGTACACACTCATCGCCTTGGTGTTCATCTCGTCGCAGGTAATCCACAGGACGTTAAGCTTACGGGGAATCTTCACCACCTGAGGCGGAAATTCGGGAATCAGTTCTTCAGCATTGATTTTGCCTTTGGCAAAGGTCGGGGCAGCAGTAACAAACAGCCCCCCTGTAGCCATTTTCTTGAGGAAATCTCTTCTTGTGTTGGTCATGATTGGTTAATTTTTCGTCGGGCCATAACCCATACGAAGCATAAAATTACGATTATAACAGGCAAAATCGTAAACGATATCTGAAATTTTCGTATTTTAGAATGGTTCTTACGTAGGGGCGCACAGCCGTGCGCCCCTACTATGCCAATAATTGTCGTGCGCCCCTACGTCAATAATTGTCGTGTGCCCCTACGTCAATAATTGCCGTGCGTCCCTACGCCAATAAACGCCGTGCACACCAAAATACAATACGTTCCCCATGCGCCTGAACACGAACATATACCCCGTGCACCCGAATACAAACATGTAAGCAGGCATCTCAAAAAAAAAATACCATCATGAATAAAAAATTAATCATTTCTCTCGCATTTCTTTTTTTATTAGCCGGTTCTAACAGCGTAAAAGCCCAATTAATCAAAGGTCCGCAAATCGATAGACAGAACAGGGCGACTTTTCATGTATATGCTCCGGGAGCCGATTCAGTGAAGGTTATCAACCTGAGCGATGAGGCCGCTATGGGAGCGAAGGAATATAATATGACCGAAGACACTTCCGGGAACTGGGCGGTTACCACGAAGCCCTGCCGGGCAGGATTCCATTACTACGAGATCAGTGTTGACGGCTTCCGGGCTGCCGATCCGTCGGCACCGGCGTATTTTGGATGGGGTAAATGGACCAGCGGACTGGAAATTCCGGGTGATGAAGATTTTTATCTTCCTCAGGATGTGCCACATGGCGAGGTCCACTACCATTGGTACCATTCAGATGTGACCGGTACTTACCGCAAGTGCCTGGTGTATACGCCTCCGGGATATGAGGAAAACAAGTCGGAGCGGTATCCTGTTCTGTATTTGCAGCATGGGGCCGGTGAGAGCGAACTGGCCTGGACCATGCAGGGGAAAGTTAATTTTATTATGGACAATCTTCTTGAAGAAGGTAACGTAAAACCAATGATCATTGTCATGGACAATGGTTACGCGGCCAGGCCCGGCTCAGAAAATCCCGGGCGGCCTTATGGCCGTGACAATGCTTTCGAAAATCTTGTCGTTCACGAACTGGTGCCTATGATTGACGCCTCCTATCGGACCTTCACGGATGCAGATCACCGTGCCATCGCTGGTTTGTCGATGGGGGCAGGGCAGGCTCTTTCCATCGGTCTTGGCCATCCCGGACTGTTCCATTGGATTGGCGCTTTCAGCGGGGGAGGCCGGCGCTTCGACCCACAAACCTCATACGGAGGTGTCTTTGCCAACCCGCAAACATTCAATGGTACATACCGGTTATTATGGCTTGGATGCGGCTATGCCGACAATGGCTATGAACATGTCGAAGCTTTTCACCAGGCACTCGATAAGGCCGTTATTGAAAATACGTGGTATGAAGGCCCGGGTTCACATGAATGGCAGGTATGGCGACACCATATCCTGGCATTTTCGCAACTACTCTTCAGGTAAATATCCCCTGTAAACGTAAATTTTTAACACAGTTTCTTTCTTTTTTGGGGAATCATTTCCACAATACCAGGATTCTGTATTTAATCGACGGATGCTGTTAGACGCTGATTTATTGGCAACTGTGTATTTTTTACTGTGCTGTTCACTAAGGCATGGTATTTTCAAATGTTTGAGTCCTAACACAACGAAAACTATGAAAAACCGGAAAGGAGTATCATGATGATGTATCACAATGGTCAATTTTGGGGGATGGGAGGCGGCTGGTTTGTAGGCGTCTTCTTCCTGATCATTATTGTAGTGCTTATTCTTGCGGGCATTAACCGACGAACCGGGACCGAGCATTACAACAAAGATAATGCGATGGAAATCCTTCGTGAAAGATATGCCAGGGGTGAGATTTCGAAAGAAGAATTTGAGGAAAGAAAACGCAATCTTTCTTCTTAGGAAGAGTTTTATAACTAAGAAACAGAAAGGTTGCCTCTGAAGAGACAATAAATCGCAGTGTAACAACCCAGAGTGGAGTCGGTTTGGGTTCCCGGCGTTAACATTGGCACAGAACCATGTTATTCAGCCGGTACCGCGGCTCCGGAAGCGATTAATTTGTATTCTTCACGAGACAACCTTTATTTTTTTCTCATAGACAGGTACGTCTTTATTACTATCTTCGTCACTATAATTCTTCACTGCTGGCAATGGTGGCGCCATTTCTGATAAGTTCCTGTTTGGCCTCTTCGAAATTTTCGGTATCCAGGGCCCGGGTGGCATCTTCCACCAGGAAAGTCCTGAAGCCTTCCTTTATAGCATCTTTAGCTGTGAAATAGACACATATCTCAGCGGCCAGTCCGCAGATAAACACATCGGTAATACCTCTGCCTCTCAGGTAATCGGCCAGCCCGGTCGATTTAAGATGTCCGTTGTCATAAAAGCCACTATAGCTGTCAATGCCATTATCCATCCCTTTACGGAAAATCGCTTCGGCAGGGTTCAGGTCGAGACTGCCGGCAAACATGGCACCTTCTGAACCCTGCACACAATGGTCGGGCCACAATACCTGTTCAATCTTTCCTAGCCTGATCTTTTCGCCGGGCTTATGACCCGGGTGATTGTTGGCAAAACTTTTATGTGTTGGCGGATGCCAGTCCTGAGTGGCAACAACAAGATCGAATTTACCATTGATGCTGTTCACTACATCAATAATGGCATCACCGCCTGGGACAGCCAGTGAGCCGCCTGGTAAAAAATCATTTTGTATGTCAACAATAATCAGTGCTTTCATTCTTTACTCCGGTATTTCTCCATCAGCGTTGACTTCAATTGTTTTAAGTTTTCACTGATACCTATCTTATAAACGTGTGGGTTGTCAAATCGTTTGAATTCATCGGGTAAAAGTGTGAGTCTTTGTTTAGAATAGTTGTAAATTTCTGATGGTGTCTCATCTTCAGAGATTTTTTTTCCTTTTTCCATGACCTTGGTTAAAAGCGGTTCCTTCTTCAGGTGACTGATATGCAGAGATTTGAGGGGGTCGAATGGGTGGTGCATTACGTCAGGGTCATCGTTTTCGTCAAGTGTGACCACATCGCCACCGTAGAAAGTATCTTCGGCGGTGATAAGTCGCGAAACCTGTTTCCTGCCGGGAAGGGTGATCTTGCTCACATTTTCCGATATTTTAAGCCGGGGCTCACCACCGGAAAGGCTAAGCTTATAGACGCCGTCGAGGGCTGCATCCGGATCACCTGTTACAAGGCTGGTGCCTACGCCGAAAATGTCTATCGGTGCCTTTTGTTCCTTCAGGCTTTTAATCAGGTATTCATCGAGCTGGTTAGAGGCCACGATTTTAACGTCGTAAAGTCCTGCCTCATCGAGCATTTTTCTTGATTTTTTTGCCAGGTAAGCCAGGTCACCGCTGTCGAGCCTTATAGCCACTAGTTTTCGCCCTTTGTCCTCAAGCTCACGGGCCACTTTTATTGCATTGGGGATTCCCGACCCCAGGGTGTCGTAGGTGTCGACAAGGAGAATGCTGTTGTCTGGATGGGCATTTGCATAATTACGAAAAGCCGTAAGCTCATCATCGTGACTCTGGATATAGGAATGGGCCATGGTACCGGAGGCCTTTATCCCGTTCAGCAGCGCCCCTTTTACATTACTGGTTGAGTTGAAGCCACCGATAATGGCAGCGCGGCTCGCCTGGATGCCGCCAAAACCCTGGGCACGGCGAAGCCCGAATTCACTAAGGATGCTCCCGCCGGCAACCTGCCTCATGCGGGAAGCCTTGGTGGCAACAAGGGATTCGTAATTCAGGATATTCAGGATAAGCGTCTCCACGATCTGCGTCTCGATTATATTCCCTTCAACCCTTATGACAGGCCGCGTGGGGAAAATGATGTCGCCTTCACGGCTTGCGTATATGGCGCCTCTGAAACGGAAATTTCCCAGATATCCCAGGAAGTCTTTGCTGAGTCCCTGGTCTTCCAGGAACCGAATGTCTTCATCTGTAAATCGGAAATCGGTGAGAATGTCAAGCACATCCCTCAAGCCGGCAAAGACAACATAGCCGCCCCCGAATGGCATCTTCCTGAAAAAATAATCGAAACAGGCCTGGGTGTCTTTATTTCCACTCATAAAATAGGCCTGTCCCATGGTAAGTTCATAAAAATCGGTATAGTTTCCGCTGATCGTCAAGGCTTCCATAGGGGCGCTTTCGTTTTTTGCTTATGTAAGTTAACGTCGCTGTCCCTTTAATTGTTCCCGATGCTGTTGGTTATTAAGAATGGTCGTTTTGGGCGGGGTGGGGTGTGATACGGAGGTGGGGGGCGTGAAGATAGGGGCACCGTGAAGAGGCGGGGAGTCAGTTCAGATAAATGACTCACTTATCTGAACTGATTCGAGGCGGGCGCGTGGCCGTGCGCCCCTACTCAACACGTACCGCATCGGCGGGATTGATCCTGGAAGCCTGCATGGCCTGGAAAAGGGTGGTTAGGATACCAAGGAATAACAAGGCAAACAATACCAGTACGAACCAAAAAATGTTGATGCCAATACGGTAGGCAAAATTCTGCAGCCACATATTCATTAACAGCCAGGCCAGCGGAAAGGAAATGAAGATTGAATACGTGATCGGTTTTATGTTGTCTTTGATAACCAAAGCCATGATATTCATGGTGTTGGCCCCGTTCGTTTTCCGGATGCCTATTTCCCTCGTCCTGGTAGTTACGGAATAGGAAACCAGTCCGAAAAGCCCCAGGGCTGCAACAATAATTGCCAGCAATGAGAACAGCTCCATGAGTCTGCGGGTGTGATCCTCCGTCTTATAGAGCCCCTTGAAATCATCATCGAAGAAATAATAAACCATCGGATTGGCATGTGTGAAATCGCCCCAAACGGATTTGATTTTGTCAACCGCCCTCAGGTGATTGCCTTCCCTGAGCCGCACCATAATGTAACCGTCAAAATATTCCTTTGTGAGAAAAAAGACCATCGGCCTGATCTTGTTGTGAAGCGATTCGAAATGAAAATCTTTTATTACACCTA
>DASQZK010000407.1:0-3766 GCA_035638735.1 Bacteroidales bacterium | reverse complement strand
AAGATGCAACTACCTGTTGAATGGCTTGAAAGCACTCCCTTTTCGTCCTATCTTATTCCCGGCATTATTTTATTCGTGATGAACGGACTCCTTAGCTTATTCACAGCATTGGCCCTGCTTTTAAAATATAAAATCTACCCGTTGCTGATGATTTTTCAGGGGCTGGTACTCTGCGGCTGGATCATCAGCCAGGTATCGCTGATCAGAATGCTGAGCTGGCTGCAGCTCATGTATGTGGTTACCGGAATGGTATTGTTCCTGCTGGGATTGCTACTGGCCAATGCAGAGAAAGCAGACAGGACTCCTGCTGCGGCAGTATAACACGTTCATGCACAGCTTACAAATGATTACCCTGTGGGGACCTGAACAACCTGCTCGAACCTGAGCCGGAAATTATTTATTCGCTGTATACATCTTACGTAATACACGCATATTTCAGAGCAACAAAGCTTTGCCTCAATTGTTTACCTATCACGGGAAGGATGACATAACAGTGCTCAAAAAAACGGTCAGGCTGAATGGAAGAGATTGAACACATATCAACTGCCTGGCACTAATTTAAAACTTAGATCATCATGATAAAAAACAACTATGAAACGCTGTCGCAGGCCATGAACGGACTGAAGGAAAGAGGATATGAAAAGGATCTGACGGATAATATCATCAACGAAGAACAAGGGAAATATACAATTGTAGAATCATACCGCTTTGAAGGCATGACAAATCCCGGAGATTCTTCAGTACTCTATGCCATTGAGTCTGACGAGGGAGAGAAGGGTATCATCGTGGATGCTTACGATGCCTATTCCGATAGCAGGAAGACAGATGCACTCAGGAAAATGAACGTAAAGTCCTGATTATCTTTCTATGTGGCTTCAGACTGAACTGCAATGTTCATCCTGTTGGTCACTGAAACACCATGAGCAGGTCTAAATCTCATGCTATTACGAATTTTATTTTCATGCATGATATTGAACATTTCTTTAAAAACCAGCCTGTTATGGAAACCGAAACGATCATCGAAACACGGGGGATTATCGTCAAGGAAGAAAACGTCCAGACGATAAAGTTCAACATCCTGAGGAACACCTTTGTGCTGGAAAGCACCAACCCGATGCCGGGTTACTATGGAGAAAATACACCTGATACGGAGAAACCGCGTTCCGTATTTATTATCCTCGACAAAAAATATGACCAGCTTTTTCTTGCACGAAGGCTGAAGGATATAGGCCGGGTAAGAGATTTCAAATGCTTCTGCGGATACGGCCATATTACTATCGGTCAGAAAATGTTTTATTGCGTTCGCATTAAAAACCTCGGCTTTTTCTCGTCCATCCCTTCCATACAGTCGCAGCTTGAAGATAGCGGCGTCGGCCTGATGAAAGCCCAGGATATTAAGGCCACGGCACTGATTGAAATTCATAAGAGTTTTCTCATTTCGCCTGTTTCCGGGGGGATTTTCAAAGACAGGTTCGATCCCGACCGCTATTACATTGAGCTTCCTTCTGAGATGTCATGGAACCGGTTCAAAGAACTCACCCACCAGATCAAACTCAACATGGACAACAACCAGTTTGATGCGGCTATGGGTATCATCTTCCTGATGAGAGGCCCGATGGACGTCGTCAGGGTATATGATAAAAACAACGAGGCCGGGCGTATGGAGGAAATTCAGCGAAGCTATCTTTTGTGGCTGGCGAAAGAGGAAAGAGACGTAAAAAGCAGATAAACTCTATTATCGGGCAATCTACTTTTAGAAGAGACACCCCTTCAGTCATGTCTCCGAATATCAAAACAGATCCCATACCCTCCCTCCTGGTTTGTATGAAAAACGGATGATCAAAACGAATTGACTACAGGCTGAACTTCAGATTACACGTGTTTCGGCTAAGGCGTAAATCCTTACCTGTCAAAAACTGAATTTCCCGGAAGCTGTTTTTGTGAGACGAGCGCTCAAAGAATACTGAGAATACTCAAAAAAGTATGTAACTTCATGGCCAACCGTTAATCATGCCAATCAACCCTATTATGAGATCATATTTTATCATCCTCCTCGCCTTTATCCTTCTTAATGCCTGTACTACGCCAGAACAAAAAACCGGTCCGGTAAAAGTGACGATAGAGAAAACCGGCGAAGGCTATACGATGCTGCGTAACGGCAAGCCCTATTTTATAAAAGGAGCACGGACCCTCGGAACCCAGTACATGGACCTGATCCCGGAACTGGGTGGAAACTCGGTTCGTATTGGCGGCGGAGGGGATATCACAGCCAAACTCGATACGGCTCAGAAATATGGTCTTTCAGTACTGTTCGGACTGCCGGTTTCATCAGAGAGAAACGGTTTTGATTACAGCGATACGGCAGCCGTTAAAAAGCAATTCGACAAGGTCATGGAAATTGTCGGGAGGTATAAAAATCACCCGTCCATTTTAGTATGGGCTATCGGTAATGAACTCGATTATGTTCCCGACAATCCCGATTACAACAAGGACCTCTGGCTTGCAGTCAACGGCATCGCAAAAGCTATTCATGCTGTCGACCCGGCACATCCGGTCATTACGGTCACCGGTACCGGCAGGAAGTACAAGATGAAAGACATCGTCGATATGCTGCCCGATATAGATGCACTCGGCATCAACACTTATGGCGACATCTATGAAATTCCTGACTGGGTGCGGAAATACAATCTCGACAAACCATACATCATTACCGAATGGGGGCCTACCGGTCACTGGCAGGTGAAGCAGAACAAATGGGGGGTGCCGGTTGAAGAAACCAGTACCGAGAAAGCGGCTGAATACCTGAAGCGGCATACCCGGGTTATTGCGAATGATCCCTTCTGTCTGGGCGGTTACTCGTTTCTTTGGACACAGGGAAGGCAGGAACGTACCCACACCTGGTACAACATGTTTTACGATAACGGAGAACCAAAGGAAGCGGTCGATGTAATGCAATATGTGTGGACCGGTGAATGGCCCGAAAACAGGGCTCCCCGCATAGATTCACTCATGCTCGACGGACAGCAGAAAAACGAAGATATCGTGCTGTCACCAAAAAGAGAGCACACTGCACACGTGCTGGCATCCGACCCCGGGAACGATGCATTGACGTATGAGTGGGAGATCTATCCTGAAAATACCGAATTTGGGTATGCGGGACATGGCGAGAAGAGGCCACAGCCTCTGAATAACCTGATACACGACCGATTTCTGTCAGGCATTACACTCACTGCCCCGGAATCTCCCGGTAATTACAGGTTGTTTGTATACGTGAGGGATGAAGACCGAAAAATTGCCGTGGCCAATATACCATTTCACGTCGGCAAGTAGAAGTCCTGTGCAGATCACCGCTTCCTGATCAAAGGATTATTGCTTGTTTCCCTTCAACTGTTCTTCGGCCTTTAACCAGTCATCTTCCGCACGGCCTGGCTCACCCCTGGCTACACGCTCAAGGTATAACTCTTCAGCCTTCATGCGGATATCATCAATCGAAACTGTTTTACGGGTCGTTTTCGGTTTTGTGCGACCGGTACCTGTTGATGTTTTCTTCGTTGCCATATTTGAGGTGGTTTAATTTGTCAGGACCCGATTCTTACAGATTTTTCTGTAAAGCTTATGTAAAAGATGACAAGCCTGTAGGAGGCATTTCACCACTAGAGTCTGTCAATAAAGTCCAGGTGTCTGGATCAAATTGTTCGGGAACAAAGCCTGTTCCGTTCTAAACGGGAGTGTGCAAAAATTTTAATCCGCAGTATACGAATGCATA
>DASQZK010000406.1:0-2675 GCA_035638735.1 Bacteroidales bacterium | reverse complement strand
GCTCTGGCAGCGTATAGCTGGACATACGAATCCTCGTCGCGCAGATAGTTTTCGATAACTTTCAATGGTTCAGATTCTGGTTGTCCGGCTTTAATAAGCGCGGCAGCTGCCTCAATTTTTACAAGGGGCACTTCATCAGTGAGCCTTTCCTTCAGTGCTTTCACAACATTCTGATCGTAGGTTTCATTCGATTCGGCAGTGATCACTGCCCAGTAGCGAACAAACTGGTTAACGGCGCCAAGGTATTCAACGAGCTTCTGATCATCTTTATTTCCGGGAATCATCAATGAGGTCACATCCAGTATTTTACGCAAAGGATAAACGGCACTGTCGTGGGCAACAGCGTATGGTGTCGATCCTTCGGCCAGCTTGTGCATGATGGGCTCGGGCATCAGGCCGGTATCATAAGTGTCCATGACCCACCGGTCCATAAGCTTCCTGTAATGTAGCAATGTATCGTGAAAAGCCGGACTGGCGGCCAGATTATGAATTTCGTAGGGATCAGTATTAGCATCGTAGAGTTCTTCCGGTGCCCTTGTGGCAGCAAACATGTCCTGCTGCGCCGGAGTGAGGTTTCCTTCGTCTTTAAGCCGGGTAAGTTCTTTCATAATGAGCGACTTATCGGTGTAGTAATTCGGTTGAAGCAGGGGGAGCTGTGGCATGAAATTCCTGATGTAACGAAAATTTTTTGAACGGACGGTCCGCGAAGTTTCAAAAGCCTCGTCTACACGGTCTGAAGTGCCGTAAACATATTTTTGGGGTGGTTGTTCGTATTTCCCCATAAATGCCTGTCCCTGCATATAGCCGGGTTTTTCGATCCCCACGATGCTGAGCACTGTCGGACCTAAATCAAGAAAGCTGACAAGGCGTTCTTCTTTAGTACCTGGTTTGAAGTGAAGTGCTTTCCTGTATTTTTCAGGCACGTAAATAATCATTGGTACCTGCAATCCGGAATCGTAGACTGCCCGTTTCGATCTTGGCATCCCGGTGCCATGGTCGGAATAAAAGAACACGATAGTATTATCATCCAGGTGCTCGTCCCGGAGTTGTTTCAGGATCTGTCCCGTCTGGTAATCCATAATGCTTACATTGGTGTAATACCTGGCCCAAAGCTTACGCACTTCCGGTGAATCCGGATAATAAGGCGGCGGTACCACTGCATCGGGAGAAGTAGGGGTAATGTAGGGCAGGTAATCCTTAATTCTTTCATGATAGACCGAATCGCTGCCAAATATCTTTGACTGATGTGTAATCTCAAGATTGATAATACTGAAGAAAGGTTGTCCTTCGGCGCGGTCGTGCCAGGTTGCTTTTTTCGATGATTCATTCCAGATGGTCGAGTCGGTAAAGTTATAATCTTCCTTATCGTTGTTGGTGCAGAAGTAACCGGCCTGGCTCAGGTAAAAGGGATAGGTCTTTATTTTTTCGGGGATTTTTACATCAGACCTGAGGTGCTGAGAGCCAAGTGTTGTTGAGTAAACGCCCGTAATAAGTGTTGAACGTGACGGTGAGCATACCGGCGCATTGGCAAAGGCATTCATATACATGGCACCTTTGCGGGCCAGGCTGTCGAGATAAGGTGTCTGTGCCGTCTTGTCTCCATAAATACTCAACATCGGGGTGATGTCTTCACAGGTGATCCAAAGAATATTCGGGTTTTCTGGTTGTTTTTGTACACAACCCTGCATTCCTATCCCGGCCAGTGTCATTCCGATAAGTCCGGTGAGGATATATTGCTGATGTTTATGCGGTGTCATATTGTTTGACTTAGATACTGAATATTGAATTTATGTTTATTTTTTTTGACTATCCGGGTACCAGTAGCCTTCTTCAATCAAGCCGATCATGGACAGGAGACCGCCCCAAGAATAGAAGCTGTTGCTGTTTGTTACATCACCGCCCACGCCGGTAACCGAGTTATAGTTCTCGTGTACCCTGCGGTGTTCGTTCCATTCTTTCAGGATGAGTTTTACCGATTTGTCAGCCAGGTCATTCCTGGCCTCGGGAAGCTGGTAGTTACGCATACCCATGTAAACCAGGAAGTTCATGGGTGCCCATACCCGTCCCCGCCAGTATGAGTTATCTTTAAAGCCGGGATCATCCCGACTGATTGATGGCATGACCCATTCGCCATAGAACTCATCGGGGTTGAAATAGTGTTCATTGATCATTCTTTCGGCCTGTTGTTGGGTAGGTACTCCTGAAAGCAGCGGGTAGAAATTGGTGGGGGCGAGATGTTTGCTGAATTTGCCTGAAGGGAGGTATTTATCGCGGTAAATGCCGGTACTCTCGTCCCACAGGTCCTGCAGCTTGCTACCGTATTTTTCAGCCCTGGCAAGGAGTTCTTTCTCGTCGTCGGTGCGGCCAAGTTCACCGGCCAGGTAAGCCAGGTTCTTACAATCGGCGACATAAAGGCCGGTAAGTCCTGCACTGGCCATGTCGAGCATATTGGTTTCCGGATTAAAGGTGGCGTCATCGAACAACGGTGAATTATCGAGACCCGATTCCCATTTGGCAGCCTGCTTAGTATGACCGTCCATACCGTCGGGAACAGAATCGGACCCCCATGACAGGTAGCCCTGGTTATCGCGGGCTTTTGGCCACCAGCGGTTCCATGTCAGGAGATTATCGTAAACCTCTTCAATAAACCATTTCTCACCGTACTTATCATAGAT
>DASQZK010000405.1:0-3816 GCA_035638735.1 Bacteroidales bacterium | reverse complement strand
AGAACTCTACAATACGTCGTTAGTGGGGGGTAAAGCCATTCAGATTATTCCTTCCTCCTCAAATGAATATTACACGTATGGCGACACGCTTCCTGCACACGTTGAAGCCGATATGATCAGTACCATTCAGAACCAGATTGCGCCCCTGACCACCAAAGCGGAAAGCGCCATGGTTTCGGCCGATTCATTGTTACGGGCCATCAATGAAGTCATGGACACACAACGCAAAGACGAACTTAAGACATCCATCGACAACCTGAGCGCTGTCTCATCTTCCCTAAAAAACCAGCTGGGTCCGCAAGGACATCTAAATAAAACCATCGAAGGATTGCAAACGTTCAGCCAGACCCTTGCCGAAAACCGGGGCAGGCTCGACACCGTTTTTGCCAACCTGGCTGCCATCAGCGATTCGATTGGGCAGGCCAACGTGAAACAGACCCTTGCCAGTATTGATAAAACGTTTGCTCAATCGTCGCTATTACTTGGTAAAATAAACCACGGAGAAGGCACCCTTGGTATGCTGGCAACGAACGACAGTCTTTACAATTACCTCAAGTCTTCAACCGAGAGCCTCAATCTACTGCTTGACGATCTCCGGGAACATCCAAAAAGATATGTTCATTTTTCTCTTTTCGGAAAAAAGGACAAGGCTAAAAAGGACTGACTTTTTTCTGAAATCTGATGTTTTACGCGTAACATCATCATTATGGTTTTTTAAATTTTGACTAATGACTTCTCTTTGTTGATTAATCTAAGCGGATGTCCGGGTCTTGTTTTAACGTTTACATTAATAAAGAATTTCTAAACATTTCATAAACAATTTTTTAAGATCCCATTATTGTAATACGCTGTTTATCAATTATTTAATTTTTTTAGCGATTTTATCGATTTTTAATTACCTGAAAATAAAACTGATAAAGTAAATCCATAAGAATCAAGAGCTATTGAATTTTTTTTTTAGTTTTTTTTTCACAATCTTAGCTAAACGAACAGCGATACTCTAAACTATTCATAACCAAGTTAAATTTTCTCAATAATGCATAATCAAGTTTGGAATAATTGCCTCAAGGTGATTAAGGACAATGTGCCCTCCATCAGCTACCGGACATGGTTTGAGCCAATTGTACCTCTTAAACTTGAAGCGAACATTTTAACTATTCAGGTACCAAGTCCGTTTTTCTACGAATATCTTGAAGAACAATACATTGACATACTCAGGAAAGTACTTCGCAAGGAACTTGGAGCGGATGCCAAACTTGAATATAGTGTTGTGATGCAAAACAATTCGTTCACCGATCATAAGCCGTACACGGTAAAGTTTCCAGCCAAGAACAACAAGGAACTGACAAACAAACCCGTTCCGGTCCCTATCGATACGGAAGAGGTAGCTATTAAGAATCCGTTTGTCATTCCCGGGATCAAGAAGTTGAACATTGACCCGAGGCTGAACACATCCTATTCCTTCAGCAACTTCGTTGAAGGTGAATGCAACCGTCTTGCCAGGTCGGCGGGATATGCCGTGTCTAACAATCCGGGCGGGACAGCCTTTAACCCCCTTCTTGTATACGGTGATTCCGGCCTTGGAAAAACCCATCTAGCCCAGGCTATCGGAATAGAGGTTAAAGAAAAATTTCCTGAAAAAACCGTGCTATACGTCAACGCCAATAAGTTCCAAACCCAGTTTGTCGATTCTATCAGGAACAATAACAAGAATGATTTTCTGCACTTCTACCAGATGATCGATGTCCTGATCATTGACGATGTGCATGAGTTTGCCGGCAAAGAAAAGACGCAGGATACTTTTTTCCATATCTTCAACCACTTACATCAGTCGGGGAAACAGCTGGTGTTAACATCCGACAAACCGCCTGTTGAACTTCAGGGCATGGAACAACGGTTACTCTCACGTTTCAAATGGGGTTTGTCTGCCGATCTGCAACCACCCGATTATGAAACACGGATCGCTATCCTTAAGAAAAAGATATACAACGACGGCATTGAAATGCCCGATGAAGTCATTGAATACATTGCCACCCATATTACCGATAATATTAGGGAACTGGAAGGGGCTCTCATCTCGCTGCTGGCCCAGTCAACCCTGAACAAGAAAGAAATAACACTTGACCTGGCCAGGGAAATGATCGACAAGCTGATCAAGAATACCAAGCGTGAGATCAGTATAGATTATATTCAAAAAGTGGTTTGTAACTATTTTAATATTGGTGTTGATTCCTTGCAGTCTAAAACCAGGAAGAGGGAAATTGTGCAGGCCCGCCAGGTAGCCATGTTTTTTTCGAAGAGCCTGACGAAATCATCGCTGGCTAGCATTGGGTCTCAGATTGGCGGGAAGGATCACGCCACGGTGCTTCATGCCTGCAAAACGGTAAATAACCTGCTTGAAACGGATAAACGTTTCAAAATCCAGATGGATGAAATTGAAAAGAAATTGAAGATTTAAACAGGTTCCGCGGAACCTGTTTTTTTTAACCGTAAATTTATGATATTCCTGATATTAAGCATTCTGTCATCGACTGCCATCTTTATTGTTTTCAAATACCTCGACTCCTTTTCCGTCCCCACCATTCCTGTTATCGTTTACAATTACCTCTTTGCCAGTATTCCGGGTTATTTCCTGGCCCGTGACAAAATTTCGGTCGACAGCCTCATACAGAGTAGCTGGCTTCCCCTGTCCATTTTCATCGGCATCCTGTTTATCATCATGTTTTATGTCGTGGGCTTGTCCTCACAAAAAGCTGGCATTTCTATTACAACGGTTGCAAGTAAGATGTCGGTAGCTACGCCTATAACCTTTTCCATTTTTTACGACCCGACAGATCGTTTTACGTTCTTAAAGCTGGCGGGTATTGCCCTGGCCATGCTTTCGGTATTTCTAATCATCTACAGAAAGAAAGCATTGCGCATCGACAAGAGTATCATTTATCTTCCATTCTTGCTTTTCCTGGGTATGGGAATGGTCGATTCACTTGTAAAATATGCTCAATACAGGTATATCAGTGATAATGAAGTCGCTTTTTTTACAGCTATCCTTTTCCTTATCTCCTTCCTTACCGGACTGTTGTTCATTTTGTTCCGGAAGGGGGGGATAAAAAGCATGCTTAACCTGAGGGTTCTGATGTGGGGGGGCATACTCGGCATTGCCAATTTCGGTTCAATCTTTTTCCTGATCAGGGCATTGAATTTCAAAACGGCCCCCGGAACAGGATTTGACAGTTCGGTTGTCTTTGCCATAAACAACACTGGTATTGTTATGTTTTCAGTGCTCACCGGGTTGTTCCTTTTCAGGGAGAAGCTTAACCGTGTAAACTGGATCGGTATTCTTTTATCGCTGGCAGCCATCACTGTATTTTCAATTGCATAAGATCATGAAGGCAGACAATTACCTGACCATTAAACAACGGGGAGAAGGGCTATACAAGGAGAAAGGCAGCAAGTTTATAGGTTTTGCACTGCCGGTTGAGTCGGAAGATCACATAAAAGGGGAGCTTGAATCTATCCGGAAAAACTTTCATGATGCCAGGCATCACTGCTATGCCTGGCGACTGGGGCCCGATATGGAGCTTTACAGGGCCAACGATGATGGCGAACCGGGAAATTCAGCCGGCAAACCCATTTTAGGGCAGATAGAGTCCAGGAAGCTGACAAATGTTCTCGTTGTTGTGGTCAGGTATTTCGGCGGCACGCTGCTGGGTGTGGGAGGACTGATTAACGCATACCGCACTGCAGCCTCGGAAGCTCTCGACAGGTCGGTCATTGTAAAAAAGTATGTCTACCAGGGATATGCCATCCGTTTCGAAT
>DASQZK010000404.1:0-7304 GCA_035638735.1 Bacteroidales bacterium | reverse complement strand
GTTTATTATTTCATCATCTTTCAGCACCGCAGAAAAGATTCTCTGTTGAGGATTTTCATACCACCCCACCGAACAAAGGGTATCGTTCGGAGGTGTGCTAAGGACGGGAATAAGCCAGGAAAACGTCATCGCAGGAAGGGTAATGTGACTATTTTTTTACTTTAAACATACCAAATAAACATGAAACGAATATCTCTTTCTTTGCTGCTACTTGCAGGCTTTAACTTTGTTTTTTCCCAGAGGGAATATGTGCCCGACAAACATGATCTCGATCATTTCATGACAACCAAAACATACGTGGTACTTGATCAGAGCCCGATGTCCGATTTTAACTTCGAGATCAAGGACATGATGAAGCAACTCTGGAACATAACCGATTTCGAGTTTATTAAAGCCTCTGAATTTCCGGAGAAATCGCAGGATCCGAATTGTTCTTTTCTCTATACTTCACTTGTAAGTTTCGAGAAAGACAAAACAGACTCCCGTTATGTCTTCCTTCACCTCTCGTTAGGCGGACAAAATCTAACCATTGATGATCTCAAAGATATCGCGTCGGTACCGCTGGGATATTTCGGTGTCGATCCCGAGAGTTATATCTACAAACTGGGAATTATTTTGAAGTTTATGCAGAACCATATTAACCTGATGCGCGAACATCCGGAATATATTTCCGCCAATGTTTTCAAGCATTATAACGATAATATGCAGGATGCCCATGGCAAAACCCTGTACCTTATTGCCGATGAACTCAGCAAGGAAATCAGCACCGCCGCCAGGATAAAGCAGGTGTATCCATATAAATTCAAGATTGTTTCACGCGATGAAATTCACCAGGCCATTCTTGACGGTAACAATGATGTGGTTTTTCTTCATAAAGTAGGCCCGGAAGGGAAGAAAATGAGAGCCCGGTGCTATAACATCCTTATTGGTGCCGGTGATGCCATGTTTTACTATTTCGACTACCACATGATTTCACCCAAAAAACCGGATGGTTTGCTGAAGTCTGATTTGAAAAAACTTGCCCGCTGATCCTCAAGTAGCAAAATACATGTCAAAAGTCATTTTTTAGCTCTTTTTTGCGGTATACTTTTACGCAAATTTTAGGTTTAATTTGCATTCAAAGTTAAATATAGAAGATTTCTTTTAGTTTAATTTGAATTATTTAGGGTTAGCAGAAAAAATTAGTGTTCACCAGGAACACTGATTGAACAAGCCACCTTCCTTGGAGGGTGGCTTTTTTCTTTTCCCAATCTTTCTTAATTTCGCGCTTCGGGAATGACCGAAGAACCGGTTGATTTCCCATAACTTATTTTAAACCACATTACAGCCATGTCTGGAACCAGGCCATCTATACCAAAAGGCACCCGCGATTTTACGCCCGTTGAAATGGGAAGAAGGAATTATATTTTCAGAAACATCAAACGTGTTTTTGAGAATTTCGGTTTTCTTCCCATAGAAACACCTGCTATGGAAAATTTGTCTACTCTTCTCGGGAAGTACGGTGATGAAGGTGATAAGCTTCTTTTTCGTATTCTCAATTCGGGTGATTTCCTGTCGAATGTTTCCGGTGATATGATCAGGGAAGGGGATTCTTCCACACTTTCATCGGCGATTTGCGACCGGGGTTTGCGGTATGACCTGACTGTGCCTTTTGCCCGTTTTGTTGTTCAACACAGGAATGAGATATCTTTTCCTTTCCGTCGTTACCAGGTTCAGCCTGTATGGCGTGCCGACCGTCCACAGAAAGGTCGTTACCGGGAATTTTACCAATGTGATGCCGATGTCATTGGCAGTGATTCCCTTATTAATGAAGCTGAGCTGGTCCAGGTTATCGATGATGTGTTCAATGCCCTGCATATCCGGGTACGCATCGTTCTTAACAACCGGAAAATCCTTGCCGGTATTGCCGGTATACTCGGTGCCGGCGAACGACTCACCGATTTTACCGTGGCGCTCGACAAACTCGATAAAATGGGAAAAGAGAAGGTCCTGGAAGAATTGAAAAATAAAGGCTTTACAGAGGAGGCTCTGGAGAAACTGGTTCCGCTTATTGACTTCAGGGGCAATAATGAAGAAAGAATCCGGTTTTTTGAAGATTTCCTGGCAACCTCGGAAACGGGTATGAAAGGCGTGGAGGAGATAAAGACCGTATTTGAACTGGCAGGCAGCCTTGGGATTAAGAACGAAGTTGTGTTTGATACCTCCCTGGCACGCGGACTTAATTATTATACCGGGGCAATTTTTGAAGTCAAAGCACTCGATGTTGAAATAGGCAGTATTTGTGGTGGTGGCCGTTACGATGATCTGACCGGTATTTTTGGAATGCCGGGAGTATCAGGTGTAGGCATCTCTTTTGGTGCCGACCGGATCTACGATGTTCTCCTTCAGCTTGGGGCCTTTCCTGCCGATACCGCTTCAGCCGTTAAATTGTTATTCGTAAATTTTGGGGACAGGGAAAGTCGTTATATCCTGCCCCTCCTCTCAAAAATAAGACATGCCGGCATCAACGCAGAGCTTTATCCCGATGCGGCAAAGATGAAAAAACAGCTTACTTATGCCAATAATAACCAGGTCCCCTTTGTGGCTCTCATTGGCGAAGAAGAGATCTCCAAAGATCTGATTACATTCAAGGATATGGCCACGGGTGAACAGAAGGCCATGGATGTTAATCAGCTGATTTCTTTCCTTTCCTGAGCGCTTTTTACCTGATGTGCAACATTGTTGAGCTTTCCAATGCTGTATAGCATTGGCAAATCCCTTTTTTTTTCGGTAATTCGGGGTCTAAAAATCTGAATAAGATGAGGAATAGTCATAAAATAGGCCCGGAGAAGGTTGGCTTTAAGGAGGCTGCACCCATTGCCGCTGGCGAAGTTAAACTTGAGTTGTCGGAAACTGCTGCAGGCAGGATAAAGGCTTGCCGCGAGTATCTCGATAAGAGGCTTGAAGGCGGTGAGGAATTACTTTATGGGATTAACACCGGTTTTGGTTCATTGTGCGACCGGGTCATCAGCAGGGAAGATCTAGGGAAGCTGCAAAAAAACCTCGTAAAATCACATGCCTGCGGGGTAGGTGAGGAGGTGCCCGCTGAGATTGTAAGGCTAATGCTTTTTTTGAAAGCCCAGTCATTATCGTATGGCAATTCGGGAGTTCAGCTGCAAACTGTTGAGAGACTTATCGACCTTTACAACAATGATATTCTCCCGGTTGTATACCAATACGGTTCGCTCGGGGCATCGGGCGACCTGGCTCCCCTGGCACATCTGAGCCTGCCCCTGCTCGGATTGGGTGAGGTATATTATAAAGGTGTGAAAAGACCGGCCGGCGAAGTACTGCAGGAAACAGGGCTTACTGCCATTGATCTTAAATCGAAAGAAGGACTGGCCCTGCTAAACGGAACCCAGTTCATGAGCGCCTATGGTGTATATCTCTGCCTGAAAATATTTAAGTTATCTGAATTTGCCGATATTATCGGGGCACTTTCGCTGGATGTCTTCGATGGCCGAATTGAGCCATTTCATCCGCTTATCCAGGCTATAAGACCCTATGAAGGACAGAAGATTACTGCCGAAAGGATTAGCCGGATACTGGAAGGCAGCGAGCTGATGAACGGGACGAAAAAGTATGTCCAGGATCCCTATTCGTTCAGGTGCATTCCCCAGGTTCACGGTGCCTCGAAGGATTCCATTAACTATGTGGCTTACGTGTTCGAAAATGAGATAAACTCGGTAACAGATAACCCGACCATTTTCCCGGAAGAAGACCTTATCATTTCTGCAGGGAACTTTCACGGACAGCCCCTCGCCCTGGCCCTCGATAACCTAGCCATCGCCATGTCCGAGCTGGGGAATATCTCCGAACGGCGTACCTATCAGCTGGTCTCCGGAAACAGGGATCTGCCTCCTTTTCTTGTTGCCAACCCTGGACTTAACTCGGGATTCATGATCCCGCAATATACAGCTGCTTCAATGGTGAGCCATAATAAGCAGCTCTGTACACCTTCGTCGGTCGACAGCATTGAGTCTTCCCAGGGGCAGGAAGACCATGTGAGCATGGGCGCCAATGCCGCCGTTAAAGCGTACAAAGTTATGGAGAACCTCGAGCGTATACTGGCTATCGAACTCTATAATGGTGCGCAGGCACTTGAGTTCAGGAAACCCGTCAAAACTTCCCCGTACCTCGAGAAACTTATCTCAGACTATCGCAAGCATGTCAGTTTTTTGGAAAATGATGAGGTAATGTATACCGACATTAATAAAACGGTTGAATTTCTGAGAGAAAAAGAAATTTGAACAAGGTGGGTTATGTCACTACCCAACCACGAAAATCATCATCACTCATACCTCAGGGCATCGACGGGACTTCGCATGGCTGTGCGTAAGCTTTTAATGCTGACTGTCAGAAGTGCAACGGTAAGTGAGAAGACAGCAGCAGCGATAAAAACAACAGGTGAAATCTCTGTCTTGTAAGCAAAGTCTTTCAGCCAGATGTGAACAATGTACCATGCTACCGGCAAATAATGACGATGCACCGCGGTGCCATTTATACCGTGTCGGATGCGGAAACCGGTACTTCTTTCTTTTTGGAATTCTGATCAGAACCGTCCCCCGGGACCACCCGGGCCGCGTCCGTGCCTGCCCCTGATCTGGTTAAGCAGGTATTGTTTGAACTGGTTCTCTGCAACATATATCAGCAAGACTTTGCCGGGAGGTAAAATATTTCGGAATTTCTTGTTGTATTCAAGGAAAAGCTCGTGTTCTTTATCCTGGTTTTGGATATATTTCCTCATCGTTTCATTAATCTCTGATTCCGTCATGTTCTCACCGTTGAGGTTTACCGACCTTAAAAGATTTCTGCCTTCCATACGGTTGTTTTCACGCCTGTTTGAATAATCGTCGTACACCGGCCAGAATTTCTTTGCTTCCGCAGGACTGAGGTTTATCTTCTCTGTGAAAAAAGCCACCTGCTGAGCTTTTAAGCGTTCCTGCACAGGACTGTTCTGCGAGAAGAGCATATTTACTGGCAGGACTGACATGAGAAAAAAAATGAAAACTTTTCTTAAGGGTGATTTTAGTGTGATCATGTTGCCTGGTTTTAGTGTAAATCTTCCATGATAAGGCCTAAATCAACGTCTTCATTAACGAGGTAGGTGATGACTGCCGTGGTGTATGCCGTGTCTTCCGGTGTACTTTCCGGAGTTGCATTTACGTCGTAATAGTCCGATAACAGGTCTATGTCATAGTTCTCGAGATTGTTTTCCACAGCCTCGGCATAGTTGATATTCTTTGAAAACCGTTCGAACGGGATGAAACGCATTATTCCGTAGGCAAAAACAGCCAGCAGCAGCAACGAGGCTGCCAGGGCCATTTGCGACCTTGCTGTTTGCCACCACGGCTTGCCCGTTTCGGTTTGTTGCGCTTCTTCACGGGCAATGCGGTCGTGCAACCTCATGGTAAAATCTTCAAAATATCCTTCCGGAGCTTTGAGCGGATTCTCCTTTGGGATGTCCTCAAGACGGATCTTATGTGGTTTTCTGCCTGGCATTATAAAGGCTTTGTGTTTTGACGGTTAAAGATAAAAATGGTTTAATCTTCATTCATGAAATTCTCTATTTTTCTAACGGCATGATGATAAGAGGCTTTGAGTGCTCCCGTAGAGGTAGACAGGATCGCGGACATGTCCTCATATTTCATTTCCTCAAAATACCTCATTGTAAATACCAGCCTTTGTTTTTCCGGCAATGCCGCCACAGCCTCCTGTAATTTTTTCTGAATGGCGTCGCCACTGAAAAATTCATCATCGACAAGGGTATGTGAGAGTGTTTGTTCGACGCTTTCCCAGGGAGCAAAGCGGCTCCTTCGGGAATTCCGGATAAAAGTCAGGGTCTCGTTTGTAGCGATCCTGTAAATCCAGGTGAAAAGATTTGATTCTTCACGGAAATTATCAAGATTCTTCCAGACTTTAATAAGTGTGTTTTGCAGGATATCGTCGGTATCATCATGATTGAACACCATTTGCCTTATATGACGGTACAGGCGTTCACGATAGCGCATTACAATGAGATTGAAAGCCTTTTCTTTTTCATTGTATTCTTTAAACAGCCTTACCAGTTCTTTTTCGGAATATTCCTGCATTGGAGACCTTTATCAAGCTAACATGTTTTTGACGCCATCTTCCCGATAAGGTTTAATGAACCTTTTGAAAGAAGTTATCAATGTAGGAAATGTTTGCCATTTCTTCAAAGGCGGCCGGCATCTCCACGTCATATCGTCCTGTCTGGCAGGGAAATGATTGACTCCTGGGCGATACCCGGTATGAACTAATAAAGGTTAATGGAAATGTTGTCAGCTTCACCCACCCGGAAATCCCTGGAAATGGTGTAGAGCGTAAAATTTGATGACGCCGGACGAAATACAACCCGGTAATACCCCGGTTGCATTAAAAGGCTTTGTTGCCTGAGGGCTGGATTCAGATTTGCGATCCATCTCTGATCACCGTTTTCCAAGACATAAACAGCGCCAAATCCGTGGTTGGTGGAATTGAATAAGACCGTACCCGGTCCGGCGATTTCAAGCGTGGTGGTATGACTCTGAAGTACTTTGACATCGTTGATGTTAAGGCGGGGCAGGATGGGTAATTCAATATCGTAACGGCCCGTTATGTATTTTTCCATCTGCCCCACCCGCTGATTATTAAGGGTCTTCATCTCACCATGTTTTCTGATGATGATCGGAACATCCTTGTATTCATTTCCCCGTGAAGTTTTAACGATCAGGTAACCCTGGGGAGCGTATACCGAAATAGTAGTATGCTCGCCGGGAGTGATGGTGATGCTGTCTGTCTCTACCGGCGGGATGGTGTGTACCTTTAGCCGGTATGTGATCAGGGGATCCAGTTCAAGGGTGTCCGGATTTCCTTTTTCATTCATGGTATGGACGTAATTATGAACGATACGTCCCGAGTAGCGGTCGTAGAATGTCATGCCCACATTGGTCTCGGTGGGGTTCCCGTCTTCGTCGAGAAGGTTTACCTGGGCGGTAGTTTCGTTGAGGACCTGGTTAATAACAAAGCCGAGTGTCTGTTTGAATTTGTTCTCCTGCCTGGCATTGTAGTAATAGCCGACGCATTCAAACGTCTCCCTGAAACCTGGATCAAGCCCGATGCCAATGACAAACGGCTTGAGAATAATACCTTCCCGCTGTAACTCCAGCGACACAGCACATGGATCGCCGTCGCATGCTTCAATCCCGTCGGTGATAAGAACAATGATGTTCCTGCATTCCGGGCAGGGGGGGAAATCATTTACT
>DASQZK010000403.1:0-2203 GCA_035638735.1 Bacteroidales bacterium | reverse complement strand
TTAAAGCTGATCATGTCGGTGTAAATACGCGGTTTACCGCACTGGAAATTTACTGTATGGTCTTCTTTTCGCGATTGCGGATACCAGGTGCTCAGGATCAGGGTGGTATTGTCGCAGACACACCATACGGCCACTCCCTTCCCTAATCCTCAACATAGGACAGTATGCCAATAGCCTCGCCGGCCTTGCCTTCCTTAAAGCTGATCATAACAGTATAAATACCCGATTTCCGGCACTGGAAATTTACCCTATGGTATTCTTTTCCCGATTGAGGATACCAGGTGCTCAGGATCAGCGTGGTATTGTCGTAAACACGCAATACGGCCTCGCCAACCGAGTTGTCGTTGTTACAGATAGAGAAGCGGTAGGTCACATTCTTGCGGAGGGCCAGCGACTTCCTGAAAACAGGCGGGGGCTGGTTCGGTTGGGCCTTGTCGAGACTGACGACAAAATCCTTCAGGTAGGTGGCGTCATCACCGGCATTCAGGGCACAATTGTGAATCTGCGTTTGAAGGTCCTGTGCGTAGCTTCGGATACTGAATGAAAGCATGAACCCAAGTAAAAGGACGATATGTAAGGATATGGACTTTTTCATCAGGATTACATCGTTAGTTGCCGGTTACGAACTTTAGAAGTAGCGGCTTCAATTTGCCTGACTGTTTCGGGCGATATGGTAATAACACTCGATTCCTGTGGCACAACCGTAAACATACCGTCTTTTTCTATGGCTTTTGGCTCACCCATCACGTAGGTTATCTTCACATCTCTAAAGGCTTTCCTGATGGTTTCAAACTCGCTGATGAGTTTTTTGAATTGTTCATCGCGTTCATAATTTTTAAGAATCAGCAACAGGTCGTTGAGGATAAGCTTTTGCTCACCAATATATTCAGCCAGTTCCTTATCGGGTTTCTCTTCAGCCACCTGTGTGGCGAGGTACATCCCTTCAATCCAAATCCCTGCAACCATCAGCACACTGAGGTTACTGCGGTCGGTCTCGCGGAGATGCTCGTCCATCTGGTTGAAACTCCTTACCGACAGGAACATCAGCGAGTCGAGGTTTGAATTGCTCGTTGCCAGGCGCTTTATCGTGCTGAAGTCGAAGAACTGGCTCACTTTCAGACCATCGGATAACCGGTTGATTTCCGACAGGTAGCTGACAGCATTACCGGTTTTATTGTACACGTTCAGGTATCCAAGGTCGGCTCCGAGCATACCCAGGTTAAAGGCCATTCTGAAAGCGGTATTGTAATTGTCGATTTCGTCCAGGCTTGTGAGGTAACGGTTGGAATAGGGAACACCCAGGTCCTTGATAAGGGCAGCCATCTCAACAGGCGACGAGAGATTCTCAATAATGTCGTTCATGGCTTCGTCGGAAACCTTGACTTTGCCCTGGCCCAGCTCATAACCGGGTACATCCAGTTCATTCGTTCTGGTTTTGCACCCTGTGAAAAGGAGGACAACGGCAAACAGGTATGGAATGGTTTTTATCATTGTCACGCTGACTTATCTAATGTAATTATACTCATTTTTTTACGTGTGCCCGGATAAAATTTAACATTGTTGAGATACTTCAGTCCCCGGCAGCACTATAGAGAATCCTGTCATTCTATCCCTTACTGTTGTTGTGGCCTTGTGCCGGACCAGACAATTACTTTTTTTATTCACCTCATTATTAGTTCAGTGGTGTTCACGGCAAATCGTAACATGCTGTGAACGCTTCGCATTTAGCGGTTCAGTTGGCGGCCGCTGCGCCTAAGAACGTGCGGAAATTACCGGACGTGTCGTGTGCCGCCCTTGCAAAATGGTATTACCGGTTACCTAATCTGCTTATGCCGGTCTTCCAATCTGCTTCCGCCCGTCATCCCATCTGCTTCCCGTTTATACCCGTTTCTGCAAATTTGGTTACAGCTGCCGTCAGGAATCAGCCTGTCCTTTTTCTTCGCCATAACCGCAAATCGGTTTCAATAAGTCTTTTACCTGCGTTGAAGTACATTGGCGATGGCTACAAACATCAGAGCCTGGATGGCAGAGATGGCAAATAATATGGTGATTTTGGCCGCCAGGTATCCCGACCGGCTGAGATGCAGGAATTTTTCCCGTTTAAGCAGCTTCCTGTCACGGAATATCTCTTCGGCACTTAGTGTCAGGCCCAGGAATACGGCTACGATCAGGGCCATGAATATATATATCGGGATATTTTCAT
>DASQZK010000402.1:0-2758 GCA_035638735.1 Bacteroidales bacterium | reverse complement strand
TTTTGGAGAGCCAGAAACCCAGCACCCCATCGCTGATACAGCCATTTCCATACTGGTATTTGGGTCCCTCCTGCTCAAGAATTTTAAGTGCTTCGGGCGAATAAGCCCCGCCCATGCTTATTTTTGAAGCTTCAACCGGGTTGGGAGCATCCAGACCAGTCCACTGCACTTCCTGGAAGAAATATTCGCCGTTGTACAGGTCTGTATTCATACGATTAAGACCTTTGTTGAGGAGCTCTTTGTATAAAGGGACCTCATCGTTCAATGCCTTGCCCATTTCAACGGCCGCCGTAAGTGCACCCACATAAAAGCTCGTGCACATACCATCCGGGCCCCAGAATTCAATGTCGTAAGTGTTGTGATGGGGTTCTTCCAGTGCCCCGGTGTGCCTGGGATCCCAATCCCGGATGCAATAATCGAGACTGGTTTTGACCTGAGGCCATAGTGATCTTAACCACTCCGTATCCCCTGAAATACGCCATTCGCGGTACATCTTCATGATACCGCCCAGCTGACCGTCGGAGGCAGCATAGAAACCATGACCTGTTGGTCTGATTGGAAGGTTGGCCCTGAACGTCTGGTGGCCGGCAGTACTCTGGTCTTCGTGAAATTCCGTTTCCCTGAGAGAGCGTTCCAGCGACGGAAACAGGTGCGAAATAGCCTGGGCATAATTCCATACATGTGTGCAGGAGCCGTAGCAACATCCACCAAGATCATGGCAGCCCTCCCAGGCCCATAGGCGGCCGTCCTTTTGGCGAAGAACGGTGGGCGATTTCAGGATGGTCAGGTTTGCCGATACGGCTTCCAAAACCTCGTCGGGAACATCGGAACCGTAGAAGGTCTCACTAAAAAGTTGTGATTTCTTCCGTAGATCGGAATAATTCGTCAACCAGTAGCTGGCTACGTCCCTGACATCATCAAACTTACTGTCGTACCAGGGTTCATAATTCAGGGAACTGGCTGGAGAGCAACAATCGGAACCCGGCTCACAGGACACCGTTTTGGCCTGTGCTTTCAGGGCACTGTCTTCCGGTGACCAGCCCACCCTGAGGTCAGAATGGGGAACATACCACACCATATAAACCTTCACGGTTTTCTTCTCACCGGCTTTCAGCTTGAAAGGGACAAAGATGGAAGCCCCGGAAGCTCCTTTGGTAACTGGTGATTGACGAGGTTCCACGTTTTCCATGTGTTTCCAAAGCACGGTCCGGGCATCAAACCAGCCACCACGGAACCAGCAGTGGTCGACAACAACCTCCGGGTCATCGGTAAAAATGGCAAAATCACCTTTGTATTCGGGATTATCGGGAAAGCAGGACTGGTCGAGGACGAAGCCATTGGGTACCGCCCCTATTGAATCCTTCCCTACAGGCACACCACCCCATTCCGAAGGTCTGGTCACCCGCATGAAATTCTCGGAATTAAAGGCGAACATAGCCTCGAGGTCTTTGGAAGAGGTATTGGTGAAGGTATACTCGAGACCTCCAACCGGCAGGCTGGAATTGTCGGCATCGGTAGGTACGAATGGACTCCAGCCGGTGATAGTCACATCAACCGGCATATCATCGTCGGTCAGGTTCACTTCACCGAAGGGGAAACGGGCTTCAAAATCAGCGTTGTTATACCGGGGAACACCAAACAAGCTGGAACCGTTACCAGTATTCGGACTGCCGAAGATCTTCCAATCCTGCACCGGTCCTTCAAGAATTTTGGCGCCATTTTCAACTCCTTTGACAGAAAGAGCGGCAAACATAAACGGCGTGTTAAAGACATCCGGTTTGTGCCTGACCGACATATGTGAAAAGGCACCGTTGCCGTCGAGGCAGAACATGCCTGCGCCGATTCCGCCGATCGGGAAAGCTACCCGATTCAGGTTATCCCCGGTATACGTACCGTTATAACGATGACCTTCCGACTCTTTTGCGAAACGGTTATTTTCGCATGACAGAAGGGCCAGAGAAATGACGGTTGAAAGGATGATCAGTCTCATGGTTTTGGGTTGTTATCGTTTGAGAATATATGGTCTGAAGTAAATACCTACTGTTCATTTCCCCAAAGTTGGGCCCCGTTTCCATGTGCTTTCCGCCAGGCATCGCGCCAGCGGTTGATATCCGTGACGCTGTTTTCGGGCATGAACTTGCGGTGTTCCTTATCAGGTATAGGCTGAAGACTGGTGGGTTTCGAAGCGTACCAGTAAGCCACGCTGGCCAGGTCGAGCGTCAGGTAATTGTTATGACCATGCTCGATGGTGAACTTCAGCGATTTGTCAAAATAGACAGGGTCCTGGATATTAAACCTGTAAAGATGTGTGCGCCCCATCCACCCGTAAGTGCCATTGACTCTCGGGTAGCCGTAATAAGGTGTGCAAAAGGCCGTTTTCGGGCACCATGAAGTGTTAAAGTAGTCTTCGGTGCCGGTACCGTTCAGTGTTGGTTTGGTATCACCGTCGATGTAGAACATATCGTCGCCTTCGCCATACCAGATGGGACCGGGATTATTCACGTAGTAATTTACGCCTACAAACTGGCCTTTACCTTTGGTATCGAGGATCAGGTAGTTCTTTTCACCGAGGGGGTTCGTGCCGGCTCCGGGAGCAAGGCTGGACCATTCATTCTCACCTTCTTCCGGGGCTTTGGTGATCTGGTGATTGTACCAGGCATGGAAATACCCCATGTTGTCATCCACAGGTGTTTCAAGGTAGTCGACATAGTAATAGAATGCATTAATCGTTTTACCCGTTTGGTTTTCAATTTCAATA
>DASQZK010000401.1:0-5680 GCA_035638735.1 Bacteroidales bacterium | reverse complement strand
TTTGTTGACGTAATCCTCTACCTTCAACAAGTACCCTTTTTCCTCGAGTACGTCAACAATCTTTTCGCGTACCACGAACCTGTCTTCGCCGACAAACCATTCGGCTTTTTCGTTCAGGGTACCGTCATCGTTAAAGATATCAATACTTTCAAGATTATGTTTGATTCCCAGGTTATAGTCGTTTTCATCGTGTGCGGGGGTAACTTTGAGGGCACCCGTACCGAACTCCATATCGACGTAATCATCGGTGATCACCCGGACTTCCCTGTCAACCAAGGGAATTATTACATGTTTACCGTGATAGTTGTCAAATCTTTCATCGGCTGGATTTACGCAAACAGCAGTATCGCCAAGTATAGTTTCCGGTCGGGTGGTAGCAATAACCACGTAATCGTCCTGTCCGGCAACCATGTATTTAACATAATACAATTTCGACTGAACCTCGCGATGCACGACTTCCTCGTCTGAAACAGCAGTTTTTGCCTGGGGGTCCCAGTTCACCATCCTTACCCCGCGATATATCAGTCCCTTATTATAAAGATCGATGAATACCTTCATCACGCTGGCCGACATATCGTCGTCCATCGTGAATTTTGTACGGCGCCAGTCGCACGAAGCGCCAAGCTTTTTAAGCTGTTCCAGGATAATTCCCCCGTGTTTATGCGTCCAGTCCCAGGCGTGTTCAAGAAAGACATCCCTGCCAAGGTCATGCTTGTTAATCCCTTCATTGCGTAACTTAGCCACCACCCTGGCTTCGGTGGCAATACTGGCATGGTCGGTGCCAGGAACCCACAAGGCGTTCTTGCCCTGCATCCTTGCCCGGCGGACAAGCACATCCTGGATCGTATTGTTTAACATATGACCCATGTGTAAAACCCCGGTAACATTAGGCGGGGGAATAACAATGCAATAAGGTTCCCTGTCATCGGGGTCTGAATCGAAAAGTTTGTTCTCCATCCAGTAACTGTACCACTTGTCTTCGGTTTTAGAGGCATCGTATTTCGAGGGTATGTCCATTTGCATAGCGTGTTTTCTGATTTTCCAATAAATAAACTGTCTGCAAAATTAATAAAATTACCTACAATTTGGCCGGCAAGCTATTCTTCAGCATATTTGAATTCACAAATAACGGTTATTTTTGAACTCCAAAATTATTAGTAATGCTAAAACATAATGTTCTCCTTATCACGCTTATCGTCTTTTTAGCTTCGTCGTGCCAGAACAGGCCGAAGGCTTCGACAGATGAAAAAACCAAGTCGGAAATTTCATTTGCTTCAACGGTACATGATTTCGGCACCATTCCGTACGACAGCGACGGCCGGTGTTATTTTGAATTCACCAATACATCGGACGAGCCTCTTGTGGTAAATGTAGTAAGAACTACCTGCGGCTGCACCCGTCCTGAATGGCCGGAAGAACCGGTAGCTCCCGGTGATACTGGAAAAATAGGTATTACCTACAACACCAAGTTACCCGGAAATTTTCAGAAATCCATAACCGTCTATTCCAATGCCTCGGATTCGCCCGTAAAACTCATGATCAAGGGTAAAGTAGAAACAGAGAAAAAACAGGAAAACACAAACTGAGATGCCATCAATATCCACCAAGGGACAATTAATGCCGGCTTCACCTATCCGCAAGCTGGTTCCGTTTGCTGAAGAAGCAATTCGCAAGGGCCGCAAGGTCTATCACCTGAACATCGGCCAACCCGACATCCCGACTCCGGAAGGCGCACTCGAAGCTGTCAGGAACGTTAGCAGCAAGGTGATTGAATACAGCCACTCGGCTGGCAACGAAAGCTACAGGCGTAAACTGGCCGATTACTACCAGAAAATAGGAATCGACGTTTCATACGAGCAGATCCTTGTTACTACCGGCGGTTCCGAGGCGATTTTGTTTGCATTGATGTCAACCGTTAATGAAGGTGAAGAAATCATTATTCCCGAACCCTACTATGCCAACTACAATAGTTTTTCACTTACAGCCGGTGTTAAAGTTGTTCCTGTAGCCTCAAGCATAGACGAAAATTTTGCCCTTCCTCCCATCGACGAGTTTGAAAAACATATTGGTCCGAAAACAAGGGGAATCCTGATATGTAACCCCAATAACCCGACCGGCTACCTCTATTCCAAAGATGAAATTGAGACCCTTGGCAGGCTGGCAAAGAAACATGACCTTTTCCTGTATGCTGACGAGGTATATCGCGAGTTCTGCTACGATGGCAAACAACACTTCTCGGTAATGAACCTGGAAGGAATGGAGGAAAATGTTATCCTGATTGACTCGGTGTCTAAACGTTACAGTGCTTGCGGCGTTCGCATCGGTGCCCTGATAAGCAGAAACTTTCAGGTGATCAGTACCGCCCTGAAATTTGCACAGGCCAGGTTAAGTCCCCCCTCCCTCGGACAGATCCTTGGTGAAGCTGCTCTCGATACACCCAAAAAGTACTTTACCGGTGTTTACAACGAATATATCGAGCGTCGTAACTTCATGGTAAATGCCCTCAATAACATGGATGGCGTTGTCTGCCCCATGCCCGGAGGTGCATTTTACACTATTGCTCAATTGCCCGTTGACGACGCCGACCGCTTTGCCCAATGGATGCTCAGCGACTTCGGGTACCATAACCAGACCGTGATGCTGGCCCCTGCTTCCGGCTTTTATTCAAGACCCGAACTGGGCAAACACCAGGTGCGCATAGCTTATGTTCTTAAAAAAGAAGACCTTGCCAGTGCCATGCAATGCCTTGACGAAGGACTTAAAGCCTACCCGGGAAGGATAATGCCCTGAATGGTGCATGTGAATTAAGAATTGCTGAATGGAATTTCGGTAGTATTTTTAGTTTGTCATCTAAGGATTTGTTAATTTTCGGATTCTTGTTTTACGATTTCTAATAGTCCGAAATTATGACAACAAACCTATCTTCTGATACTGAGGCCTGTTTTTTAGAAAAGTCAGGTATTGAAAATACGAGCACCCGTATCCCCTATCTTCTCGTCGATAATTTTCCCGAGCTCGGCTTGCTGACAGCCTTGCGTTTTATTGAATGGGTAGCGGAAAATCCGAATGGTGTCATCAGCCTTCCAACTGGAAAAACCCCTGAATATTTTATAAGGTGGGCAAAATACCTGCTCGATAACTGGGAAGAAAAGGAGGTACAGGACATCCTTTCGTCACACGGCACAGGGCATCTTCAGAAGCCGGAGACAAAAAATTTGAGGTTTGTTCAGATGGATGAATTTTACCCCATTGATTCTTCGCAGCACAACAGTTTCTGCAACTATGTAACAGAATACTATATCCGGAATTTCAACCTTTCAAAAGAAAATTGCCTACTGATCAACTCCAATGAGATCCCGCTACCCGGAGGCAAACATTTCCGTGAAGTGTTTCCGGGACACCGCATCGATCTCAGCCTCAGGAACAGGGAAGCTTCGGGTGAGTTCGAGATTCTTCAGAAAGAAGCTATCTATATGGTCGATAACTGGTGTCGCGAATATGAAGAGAAGATCAGAGAAATGGGTGGCATCGGTTTCTTCCTGGGTGGTATCGGGCCCGACGGACATATAGCCTTTAATGTAAGAGGAAGTGATCACTTTTCCACCACACGGCTTACGGCCACCAATTATGAAACCCAGGCAGCTGCGGCCACCGATCTGGGAGGTATTGAGGTTTCCCGCAACCGTCTTGTCATTACCATCGGATTGGAGACCATAACCTGGAACAAGGAGGCAGTGGTCATCATTTTCGCAGCCGGTGAGGCCAAGGCCAGGGTGGTAAAAGATGCCCTCGAGAATATTGAAGATGTGTTGTACCCCGGCACGGCCCTTCATAAAATGAAGAACGCCCGTTTTTACCTAACCAAAGGAGCAGCCTCGACGCTGAATGACAGCATGGACAGGTATTTCAAAACGGGTGAATGGACCTTTGAAAAAACGTTCCGGGCTATTACCGACCTGTGCCGGCGAATAGAAAAGTATGCCATGAAACTCACACCCGAAGATCTTTATAATGACCGGTATTGCAAGCTTATTCCCGGGCTGAATGAAAATACGCCCGAGGAGGTCAGGCAGGAAACAATACGACGTATCGAACAGGGCATGATCAGGGAGGACAACCAGGTATACCTGCATACCGGGCCGCATCATGACGACATTATGCTGGGCATGTTGCCTCACGTGATACAGCAATTGCGCCAGCCAGGAAACATATTTCATTTTTCGGTTCTCACCTCCGGTTTTACCTCAGTAACAAATGAACTTATCAGGGAGATCCTGGAAAACATTCTGGTACTCATCGATAACGGCCAGGTACAAATGCTGCGCTATCCCGACTTCTTCGATGAAGGATACCGTTTCAAGTTCGACAAGGACGTTAACCATTTCCTGAATAAAGTGGCCGAGAGAGATGAATACGGGAAAGAGCGCGGACTGGCTCACAGGATGGTCAGGAACATGATCTCAATCTACGACCTAAAGTCGAAAGAAGCCCTCATAGCTAAAGTCAACGAACTAATCAATACTATATCAGGTTTTTACGACGGTGAGAAAAATCCGCCCGACATACAGAAGTTAAAGGGTATGATCAGGGAATTTGAAGAAGAACTGGTGTGGGCCCATTTTGGTGTGAAGGCCGGAAGTTGCCGGCATAACCGTCTTGGATTCTACAAAGGCGATATCTTCACCGAAGAACCGGAAATTCATCGTGACGTTGACCCGGTATACGAGATGCTTTGCGAAGTTAACCCCACGGTACTTAGCCTGGCTTTCGATCCCGAAGGCAGCGGACCCGACACGCATTACAAAGTGTTACAAGCCCTTGCTGAAGCACTACGTCGCTATATCACCGATCATGATGTGTCAAAACTCAGGATCAGGGGTTATCGGAACGTATGGTACCGCTTTCATCCTTCGGAGGCGAACCTGTTTGTTCCGGTGTCGCTCAATTCAATGGCTACACTTGAAAATGCATTCAGGAACTGCTATGTCAGCCAGGTGAAGGCCTCATTCCCGTCGTATGAACTGGACGGCCCTTTCAGTCTGCTGACGGAAAAAATATGGGTGGAACAGATGAATGACGTACAACTTCTTCTGGGAAAAAATTTCTTTTACGAACATCCTCACCCCAAAGTAAGAGCCACCCATGGTTTCGTATTTATTCGCGAAATGACGGTGGATGAGTTCCTTGGCCACGCCCGTGCTCTGGCCGAAAGCATGGAAGGCAGGATAAAATAACAAGCCTTTGAGAATACCCGTTTTATGGGTCAGCGGTTAATCGTACAACAAATATTTCGCCCTGGTTAATTTGAATTTCGACAGGCCGGGTTGCCAGCTCTTGCGGATGGCTTCCCCTGTCATACCCCGTTCAACCTGTTTCCTAAGCAGGTCCGTCCCTGCCAGCGTATCAAAGTAGGCATTGAAAAAGGCTGTTTTGTTTTCCGTATTTTTATAGGCCTCGATAAGCCAACCAAGATTCAACTGTTCAAAACTGCCTGCCGGAGGGAGATATTTACGAAGATCAATCCCCCGGCATTTATGGTTCTCATGCTTCGGATGTAAGGCAGCACCGGGCGTGCTTACCGGGGTAAAGTAAAAAAGTCCTTCCTTTAGTGAGGGACTGCCAAACACCTGGAAGGGCCAGGGTGTCCCGCGACCTGCACTGACATTCGTGCCCTCGAAAA
>DASQZK010000400.1:0-2435 GCA_035638735.1 Bacteroidales bacterium | reverse complement strand
ACGAGCCCCACAACAGCAGGATGCTCAGGGACACGGTGGAAGAGCTGCGCCCGGGCTGGAAAGTGGCGGCCATACTGGAGAGTGTGGAAGAGAGCGTCAATTGGTTGAAGAAAAATCCGGCCCCTGATCTATTACTGGTCGATATCCAATTGTCCGACGGCGTGAGTTTCTCCATTTTTAGGCAGGTGGAATTGGATCCTTCAAGCAGGATCATTTTTACGACGGCTTATGATGAATATGCCATCAGGGCTTTTAAGGTGAACAGCATCGATTACCTGTTAAAGCCCATAAAGAAGGATGATCTGGAAGATGCCTTCAATAAGTTTGAACGGTTACATTTTGAAAGAAACCGCGACCTCAGGGACAGCCCGGCAGAGAGTGAAAACCTGAAAGAACTGATCCAGTCCATTATTGAAGGCAGGAAAGAATACCGCACACGTTTTCTTATAACGGGTGTTTCCGGCTACACAAAACTGGAAACAGAAGATATCGCTTATATTTACAGTAACAATAAGTTGACCTTTGCCGTTGACTTCGACAAAAAAGAATATACGCTCGACTATACACTCGAAGAACTGGAACAGGAACTTCACCCCGACCGTTTTTTCAGGGCAAACCGGAAGATCATTGTCAGTATTTATGCTGTTAACAAGATCATTAACGATACCGGTGGAAAGCTCAGGCTCTTTACAAAACCGGAAACTGACTTTGAAATAACCATCAGCCGTTTGAAAGCCCCTGATTTTAAAAACTGGCTTGATAAATAAGGTCAACCATGTTCGAAAGTAACCAACTTACCTATTTTTCAAACCTGGGTTCATACAAACCCAGGTACATTTTAGCAAGGTTACTGATTATATCGGCAGCCGCCGTATTGCTAATCATGTTTGTCACCATATTTGCCGGCAGGGAGCCACTGGGCAGGGGAACCATGATCAAAATATACCTGCTGGTAATCCTGGCTTTTAACAGCGTTTCAGAGATAAACATACTGGCGATCAGGTATTTTAGAAGGATAAGAAAAATCAGGGGAAATTTCTATATCCAGTCCATCATCATCCTGTGCATAACCATACTACTCGCTTTTTTCTGGATAAATACCATCCGGTTATTTATACTGGACTACCCTATTTATCATGATAGAATTACCCAGGTAGCCATCATCCTGGGCTTTCTTATCCTTCTCATCCATCTCCTGATCATCATATTATCGAATATGTCGAGGGAATGGCTAAAGAACCAGGAAGAGATCGAGGAACTGAAGCAGGCCAAACTGTTGAGCGACTATAACCTGTTGAAGGACAGACTGAACCCCCACTTCCTGTTTAACAACCTGAGTGTACTCAAGTCGCTGATTCATTACGATCCCGGTATCGCGGAGAAATTCACGGAGAACTTTACCGATGTATACCGTTACGTCCTTACCAGCCACGAGCGACAGACCGTTTCGCTGAACGAGGAGTTGTTGTTTTTAAATTCTTATACGTCCTTACACAAGGAAAGGCTGGGTGAAGGCCTGGAAGTGAATGTCCAGGTGGATGAAGAACTGCTTAAGAATGAACTGCCCCCTCTCTCTCTGCAACTGCTGATTGAAAATGCAATCAAGCACAACATCGCCAATAAATTGCACCCCCTGGTTATCGACATTTTTACCCGGAAGAAAAAACTCGTTGTACGAAACAACCTGAACAAGAAGGAAAGCACCTGGTCAAGCAAAACCGGGTTACAGACGCTGAAGGCACAGTACCGGGTGATTGCGAACGAAGAGATCACGATCAGGGAAGATGATAAGCATTTTACGGTTGAACTGCCGTTGATTTGAGGTTAGTGCCCTTGCATCGTCATTATTCTCCAGCAGTCATTTTCTTCTTTGTGTTCACCATGCCTGTGGGGTATTACCGTCAATCTACCCCCGGGTGATTAAATGCCTCCTGCGACATTTAAATATTTGTAGCCAGGTTTCGGATGGTTTGTTTTGACCGGGTATTAAAGCATTGGGAATATTTAATATTCAACCCCTTCAGGGTTGCCAGCAATGACCATCATTTTACCCGGGGTTAATCACCCCGGGCTACTGTTTATTGTACCCTTTCAGGGTAGTGTGCCAACTATACATTGTGATCATGGCCTTTGAATTATGCATCGTTTTGCAATAAATCATGTAGGGATTGAAATAACCGTACCCCCCGGATGATCAACCCGGAAAAAACGGATGTCATATCCCCGCAATCCTGAAGGGATCGAATTATTGCACCCTTTCAGGATAGTCAGGGTAACGTGCCAGCCATACATGGTGATCATGGTCTTCGAACTATTCATTGTTGGCAAACAATCTTGCAAGGATTGAACAAACAGTAGCCCCGGGTGAAACCCGGGGTTAGATGAACACCGTCAACCTGCAATCCTGAAGGGATTGAATAAACATTTCAAAATAA
>DASQZK010000399.1:0-5296 GCA_035638735.1 Bacteroidales bacterium | reverse complement strand
TGCGCGGGTATTATTTTATGCATCACACTATTTTAATGACAACATTTTTATGAAAATGTCGCGTCAAATGGTTGAAAACGTAATGCCCTATTTTACACGGTCGCCTTCTTACTTTAGCGGATGGGCCTCGGTATACCTGCTTTTTAAAAAGGGCCTGGAAGAAATCGTACTGACCGGACCCCAATGGAAGAAGATGAGGAAGGACTTTACCGGAATATATTTCCCTTCGGTCTTATTTGCCGGTGCCAAAGAAAAAGGATCCCTTTCCCTTTTCCAGAACCGCTTTGTAAAAGGAGAAAACAGGGTGTACGTATGCCGGAACAGCACATGCAAACAGCCAGTTGCAACTGTTAAAGAAGCACTAAAACAGTTATCCGGTTTATCTAGTCCTTCTTAATCAGGGTAACATTCCTGAATTCAATGGGTGCTCCTTCACTTTGCAAGGCTATCCATCCGCCAGACCTGTTAAGGCCTGAGGCGACGTTTTGAAGAACGCCATTGACATAAACACTTACTGAATCACCCTGAACCCGGATATCGTAAATATTCCATTCTCCGGTAGGATTTTCAGAACTTTCCCTCATCTTGTCCACAACCTTATTTGTCTTATCGCTTCGCTGAGTAAAATCTGTTTTACCCATGGCGATAAAGTCACCGGCATGATCGTGGAATAACTGGCATTCGAGACAGTCGGGGAAAACTTTGTCCTGATTTACAAATAGGAAAACGCCACTATTGCCGGCGTCTCCGGGCCATCTCCATTCAACATGCAAATTAAAGTCCGTGAATTTGTCCGTTGTGCGGATATAGCCAAATGGCTTGCCGGTACAATAGATCATACCATCCTTAACAAAAAACGTTGAGTCGGCCGGCGCCAGGCTGTCTTTAAGCACAATGTGCCAGTTTTGCAGATCATGCCCGTTAAAGAGTGCGACAGTATCGACCGCAGTTGCCGGTAAATTCAACTGTTTGGCCTTTTCTGTCTTCACGCTTATAACAATAACCACGGCAATAATTGCGAGAACGATAAGAACTCTGAGGATACTCTGTCGGCTGGTGATTTTCATGGTCATAGTATTAGTTTGGGGTTAAAGAAACATTTTACATTGTTTTAGTTCCGGGTTCTGACAGCAGCAGCGAATTGAACAGAAGTTTATAGGTTGCATGGGTGGAAGCCCTGAACTGCGGCTTGAATCCCATCAATATGAGCTGGCCTTTGCCTTTCTTCAGCCAGATCATGAGGGTATTATTGGCGAGTAATTCAGGCTTTTCACAATATCCGCTCATTACAACTCCGTTTTCAGGAACAGTACCGATCACCCGCCTGTCGATATCGAAGAACGGAACACTGCTGACAAAAACAGGACCTCCCTGGTAAAATATGCCGGTTTCTGAAGGCATTCCCGCAGTTAGAGGATTACCTGCAGCCAATTTCATTTTTATCAAGGTCCCCGGGCAAACTAATCCTTTCTTTTTCAGTTGATCAGAAATGTCCCTTATGGGAAACTGAAATTCCTCTTTTTCGTCCTTATCGCTGTTATAACTTAAAGGTCCGTTGAACAAATCGGCAGATCCTCCCCATGAAACCACCGTGCCGCCATCATTTACGTATTTCAGGATTTTCTGAAGCCCCTCTTTTTCCATGCCTTTCGTAAATTCAGGGGCATAGGATGTGACGTAATAATCATCCCCTCTTTTGTATTTCCCGCTAAGAAGTATGGATTTATCGTTGTCGGGAATCACGATGATATCGAAGTCGTCGAGATCAGTCTCCTGGATTTCACCGGGATGTATTACTTTAAAGGGGATATGATAGGTATCGAAGATAAACCTGGTCCATCCGGCATCCATATCGTGCATGTACGTTTCGAGCAGAGCCACTGAAGGAAGCCGTAATTCAGTGGTAGCAGGTTTCCAGCTTGAAAACATAGGGGAAACATCAAATTCGGCCAGATACGCATCGCATTTTTCCTTACCTGGTGATTTTATCACGAAACTGCCGGCAGGAAAAGGTTTCCCATTAATAACAGTATCGGCTGCTGTGCGTCCTGTTTCAAAATGATCAGCCATAGCCGCAAAAGCCGCTTTATAACTCTCATTACTATTGACGGTAAATACCATGAAGTTATCGTAATTATCGGCTTTTTTCAGGTTGTAGCCCGCGTCAATTTCCGCCAGTTTTTGATCAATCCCTGCAGGCAGGTTGTCAATTTTATAAGATTTCAGTCCGGAGTGAAGAGGTATAGACCAGGAGGTTATATCGTAAGGTTTGATTACGCTTCCCCCCGGGACATAGTGCCTTTCAGGAAAGGTTTGTTTGCCCATCACTTCGAGGATGAACGCCCTGAAGGGCTGGGCCAGCGGAATCACGATATCACCTTTTGAGTACCTGTTATTCCCGTCTTCCAGCCCGGAGGTGAGCTGGTATACCTTAATGCCCTGCAGTTTCATGAGCTTAATGAAAGAAACGATTTCAGCTTCATCATGCTGCTCAAGGGGAAGGACATAATAATATGGCGCTGTTGTTTGACCAAGTTTCACCTCTTTACGGCATACTTCATTTCGGTAATTCAATATATCCTGACTGTTGGCCCAGGCAGTTTTCAGAATTGAATTTGTTGAGGTAATTTCATAATTGACGATGTCGCTGAGTTTCCACCAACCTCCTTTCCAAACCATGGGCATGTTCGAACTTTTCTTATACTCAGCAAGTCCTTTCCCGGCTACCTGGATCTCATTAGGTTCTACGTATACCGGCGTGGCCACTTTAGCACTGGCACATTCGGTAAGAAAACCGACAACATTTTTCCAGATACAGGTTTCGGTTGAACCGGGCCAGTAATTATCGAAAAGGAAATTTTGCGAGACCCCCGCTTCGCCGGCGCTGGTCATGTCATTCATCAGGTTGGCTCCGAAGATACCCATCCGCGTCCAGATACCTTCGTCAATATTTTCGGCGATCGGATCATGATTTGGGGGTACGAAATACCGCGTGCCGGTCATCCCCATCTGATGCTTCTCGACCATGATCTGCGGAAACCACTCCAGATTCGTGATACTGGCGATAGCACGTGTATCTTCCTGTGTCAACATCACAAAATCGCGGTTATTATCATGACCCACATATTTATGATACACGGAAGGAAGGGACGCCCCTTCATAACGAGTATCCTTGGTCTTATTATAATAGTTGACCACCATGTCCATACCATCGGGATTGTGGCAGGGTACAATCATATAGACGATCTCTGACAACCATTTACGTTTTTCCGGGTCATTTGTCGTGCACAAATCGTAGGCTATTAAAGGTGAAGCCTGCGACGGACCCACTTCAGATGAATGCATGGAAAGCGTAGCCAGAACGAACACCCGGCCTTCGGAGGTCAGCCTGCTTAGCTGGGCATCACTAAGCCCCGGATCAAGTGCCAGTGACTGGTTGATATGTTTAAGACTGTCAAGATTTTTGATATTACCAGGCATGGAAATAAAGGCGATGTACATCGGCTTTCCCATTGGAGATTCCCCGATCTTTCGCATTTCAAGCCGGTCGGAGGCATTATCGAGTTTTTGCAGGTAAGCGATAAGCTGTTCGTAAGTGAAAACATTACGGTCGCTTCCGGGAACGAAGCCAAAAAATTCAGAGGGCTTAGGAACTGTGAGTTGGGAAAAAGTACCAAAAGTAATGGAGAGACTGAGAATTAAGGTAAAAAAGAACCTTTTCATAGTTTTAAGTTTGAATATTCAGTGGTTAAATGGTTAGAAAGATAATCAAATTTATTGAGCCTGTCCGGAAAAGTGTGCTCTTTGTCGTTATATAAGGACGCGCCACGCGGCGCGTCCTTACGACTTTTCCGAACGAACTCAATGTTTGTTTTCTTAACATGAAAAAAGGGTGACCAATGGCCACCCTTCTTCACGTCAACTCTAATCATTCATCTCTATACCTTAACTATGAAAAGCAACACTTTGAAAAGTGTTTGTAACACAAGAATTAATTTTCGCTAAATATTACCTTACAAAGGTAGAAGCAATTTGATCCGGAAATTCTTTTCTTTGGTGATATCTGTTACCATAATGGGTGATAAATATCACCTTCCGGAATGGTTCATCCGGCTGGCCTGAAATTTTCATTATTTTTCAACAATGACAATGAGAATTGGCAGATGTTTGTATCTTAGTTCCCTGTTTAACAAAACTGATTACTGACTATGGCTAATAAAGAAAACAAGCAAAACATGGCTCTCGTCATTGTGATTGCAGCAGTTGCTTCTACAGGCGGGCTGCTTTTTGGCTTTGACACGGGAGTTATTTCTGGGGCTCTACCCTTTCTGAGAGAAAGCTGGGGCCTGTCAACCGGCCAGGAAGAATGGGTCACAACTGCGGCACTTATTGGTGCTGTTATTGGTGCGCTGTCTTCCGGTAGAATTGCTGATAATTTTGGACGTAAAAAGGTTATTCTTGCTACGTCAATCATTTTTGCAGCCGGTTCAATACTGACGGGTGCTGCCACCAGTCCAACATTTCTGGCTCTAAGCCGGATCGTTATCGGGATTGCAATTGGTATCTCTTCGTTTACGGTACCTCTTTATATTTCCGAAATTTCGCCTACCAAAATAAGAGGTGCGCTGGTTTCTTCATTCCAGCTCATGATTACCATCGGTATTCTTGTTTCTTATTTCAGCGATCATGCCTTTGCTGACGAAGCAAATCCATTCTCGTGGAGATGGATGTTTTACGTTGGTGTATTTCCCGCACTCATTCTTTTCATCGGGATGATATTCCTACCCGAAACACCCCGGTTCCTTATTGGTAAAGGAAAAGACAAGAAGGGCCGCAAAATTCTTGCGCGACTGGAAGAACCGGCTCTTGTTGAAGAAGCAATACAGAAAATCAAGGAAGATATCCGCCGGGATGAACTCGCAGAGACAAACTGGACTGAAATATTCAAACCCTGGCTCAGGAATGCCCTGTTTATTGCAATTGGTATCATGTTCGTCCAGCAGTTTGTTGGGATCAATACCATTATCTATTATGCGCCCACCGTATTTATTATTGCCGGTTTCTCGGGTGCCAAGGCAGCTATTGCAGCCACCATCATCGTGGGTGTGGTGAATGTGTTGGCTACAGTTCTCTCAATGTTCCTTATCGATAAACTCGGACGCCGTAAACTTTACTTTATCGGTCTTAGCGGAATGGCTGTTTCACTCGCGGCACTTGGAACATTCTTCCTGTTTAAAGACAGCCTCGGGCCATCACTCAAATATATCACAGTTGGAAGTATATTGGTTTATATACT
>DASQZK010000398.1:0-4063 GCA_035638735.1 Bacteroidales bacterium | reverse complement strand
ATTTGAACTTTTTCTATATATTCATCTGCCTTGTGTGAAAGTTCGGTATTCCCGGGGCCGAGCTTTACGGAAGGTGCAGGGATAAGTGCCTGGTCGGACATGGTTTTAGAGCCGAAGGTATGAATGCCCAGTTGCCGGGCTTTAAGTACGAGCGGGTGGTTGGTGTCGATGAAAGACGACCGCAACCGAAGAGAACGGGCTTTCACTTCCGAATCAAGTTCGTTTTTCAATATTTCGGCCACTTCTTCATTGGTATAGTTTTCATTGGTCCTCACATCGACCACGAATTTGCATGTATCAGGGATGACGTTATGCTGGTAACCGCCCTCGATCTGGGTGACTTCGAACTGAATATCGCCGAGAAATTCAGATGTACGTGCCAGGTCGAGTTTGCCGATACGTTCAATATCACTTATTGCTTTTAGAATGGCATTCTCTCCATTTCGATGGGCCACATGACCGGCTTTCCCGTGTGCATAACAGTCGAAGACGATAAGTCCGCGTTCACAAACAGCCATATCAAGGCCTGTGGGTTCACCCACGATAGCGAGATCAATTTTTCCAAGTTCGCCTATAACGCTGGTGATGCCTTTCTCTCCCGAGCTCTCCTCTTCAGCTGAAATAAGCAGGATCAGGTTAAACTTCCGGCTTTCATCGTGAACCATGTTAAGGAAAGTAAAAATCATGGCAACGACTGATCCGCCGGCGTCACTCACTCCGAGGCCGTAAAGCAAATCTCCGGTTTCCTCAGGCAGGTAGGGATCCATGGTCCATCCGGCCACCGGTTTCACTGTATCCATGTGGGAATTAAGGAGTATCGTGGGGTAGCCGGGATGTATCATCGACTCACACCAAAGGTTACTGTGTTTGCGTTTTACAGCAATCCCCTGGCTTTCGATCCATTCCTGCAGGAAATGACTTAATAATTCTTCCTCACCACTCATTGATGGAATAGCCACAATCTGCTTTAAGAGAGAAAACACCTGGTTATGATCTATTTCTTTCATTTAAGTTTTGTAATCTCCGTGTATGATGTTATGATACCTTTAATCAGGGCAGAACTCATGCCGTTATGTTCCATCTCGTTCAGACCGGCAATGGTACATCCCATGGGGGTGGTCACTTTGTCGATCTCGGTTTCCGGATGGTTCCCCGACGACAGGAGCAGTCGTGTAGCGCCTTTAGCTGTTTGGGCCGCAATAAGTTGGGCTTCACTGGCGTGAAATCCGACTTGTATCCCGCCCTGCGAGGCGGCCCTGATATACCTCATAAAAAAGGCTATGCCACATGCCGCGAGAATGGTAGCCGCCGGCTGCAGTTTTTCGTTGATCGGCAATACCTCACCACAAAGTTCAAAGTAACGTGTCACCTCACCGAGTGCTTCCGCGGTCTCATCCGAGGCGGAAAGACAGGTCATCGATTCACCAACAGCAATAGCGGTATTGGGCATGGCCCGGACAACCGGAGATTTATTCCCGGCCATCTTCCCGATCTCTTCGATGGTAAAGGCCGTGACCACGGAAACCAGTATCTTGCCTCCGTCGAGTACCGGAGCTATTTCCTCGACCACCGATTCAAGCTGGCGTGGCAATACGGCCAGTATGATTATGTCGGATGATTTTACCACGGGAAGGTTATCGGCCGACACATTTACACCCTCTTCCCGGAAGCCGGCAAGCAATGACGTCTTTCGCCGCGTAATACTGAGATTTGCTGGCGGTATTTTCCCCGAGGCAAGGAAGCCTTTCAGGATAGCTGTTCCGATATTTCCTCCACCGATAATGGCAATTTTCTTTTCGTAACTCATAACTCTACTTGCTTTATGTAATATTATAGTTCAGATTATCAACTGATATGCCTTTTTATTGCCAAAAATTATCTGCCGGATTAAAACAGGTTCGTTTTTTCTTCGCTGTTTATGGAATAGAATATCCTGGCCGGATTTGACATGATTTTTGTAAAGCCCTTCACATCGTTGCCATCCCAGGAAAGATTTTCTTCACCATATTTTGCAAACTGGGGATTCATCAGGTCATGCTTGCTTTCAATCCCGGTCACCAGGTAACTGTACGGGCGCAGGCGAATAGTCACCTTTCCGCTTACGTAACGCTGAGAATGATCCAGGAAAGCTTCGATATCGCGCATGACCGGATCGAGAAACTGGGCTTCATGCACAAACATGCCGTACCAGTTCCCCAGTTGTTCTTTCCAGTGCTGTTGCCATTTTGAAAGAACATGCTTCTCAAGCGTATAGTGTGCATCGATGATCAGGCGGGCGGCAGCAGCCTGGAAACCAATACGGCCTTTGATCCCGATGATGGTTTCTCCGATATGCATGTCTCTTCCCACGGCATACTTCGACGCGAGGCGTTCAAGATCATGAATCAAACCGACCCTGTTTTTGTAATCGTGGCCGTTCAGGCTGACGGCTTCTCCCCTTTCAAAACCGAGGGTAACTATCTCGGACCCTTGTTTTTCGACCTGGTCAAGATACGCTTCCTCAGGAAGTTCCATGTGGGACGTAAGCGTTTCACGGCCGCCGACGCTGGTTCCCCACAAGCCCTTGTTAATGGAATAGTCTTTCTTTTCAGCCTTGTACGTAAAACCATGCTCAGACAAGTAGGCGATTTCTTCTTCACGGCTAATGGAAAGGTCCCTGATAGGTGCCATCACGTCAATCTCGGGGGCAATAATCTGAAACACCGATTCGAAACGGACCTGGTCATTACCCGCACCTGTCGATCCGTGTGCCATAGCGGTAATTCCCTGCGACCGGGCATATTCCACGATCTTGAGTGACTGGAACGTTCGCTCGGAACTTACTGATACCGGGTAGTTTCGGTTGCGCAGCACATTTCCGTAAACCAGGTACCGGATACACCGATCGTAATATTCCTGTCGGGCATCAATCACCGTATGCCTGGCTGAGCCATACTGCATGGCCTTTTCTTCAATGACCTTCAGCTCACTGTCGTCAAAACCACCGGTGTTGACGATGACGGTATGTACTTCGTAATCCTTTTCTTTTCCCAGGTAAACCGTACAAAAGGAGGTATCCAATCCACCACTGAACGCCAGGACGATCTTTTCTTTCATGTTGTAACTTTCATTTTTAGGCAGACCCCAAATCCTCTCAGGGGGTTATGGTGTCACCACGATGTGTATTTGAACGTTGAGTATTGGCATCAGGCACTTCTGCAACACAATCCGCCAAAGGCATTAACGTGTTGTTTAAGATCAGGTCAGAATGGTAATTTTTTCCGACTTAAGCTTTGCCGAATCGGCTTCCTTGTTTTGCTTTACCGGATCGAGGAGCATGCTGGTACACAGGCAGTGGCTCCGGCGGGTCCGTACAAGAATGTCGTAGTAAGGGCAACTCTCGCAGCCTTTCCAGAATTCCAAATCATCTGTAAGTTCTGAAAAAGTAACGGGTCTGTAGCCAAGGTCGCTGTTGATCTTCATCACCGCCAGACTTGTGGTGAGACCGAAAAGCTTTGCGCCCGGGAAAAGGTTGAGTGAAAGGTTCATGGCCTTTTCCTTGATAGCATGAGCCAGCCCGTGTCCACGGAATTTAGTTGAGACCACAAGTCCGGAATTAGCGACGAACTTGTTGTGTCCCCACGATTCAATATAACAGAAACCAGCCCAGTCGCCTTTCTCGGTGACGGCAATGATGGCCTTTCCCTCTAAAATCTTCCCCTTGATATATTCGGGTGTCCGGATAGCAATGCCGGTGCCCTTATGTTGCGAAGCTTCAAAAATGGCATCTACAACATCCTGTATATAAACAAGATCTGTTACGCCTGCGCTTTTTACAATAAATTTTTCCATAATAATCAAGTTAAATCCCCGGCATCACTGCCGATAATTGTTCTATGACTGCTTCCCTGGTGGCCCCGTCCCGGGGAATGATAAGAATGGTATCATCCCCGGCGATGGTCCCGGCAATCTCAACTATGTTCATCGAATCTAAAGCTGAGGCAATGCTGCTGGCATATCCCGGCAACGTTCTCAGGATTGCCAGGCCCTGGGCAAATTCGAAAGACACGAGTCCATCCTGCAA
>DASQZK010000397.1:0-8505 GCA_035638735.1 Bacteroidales bacterium | reverse complement strand
GAGCCCATGGTCATGAATTTCAGGGTCAATGCCGGATTTATTCCCAAAGACCACTGGACACAGACCCAGGCCGGGGGAGGCAGGATCATTGGTGAGATATGTCATTTCATCGATCTCATGCAGTATCTTACCGGATCGCGGCCGGTAAAAGTCTATGCCGAGTGCATTGGTGCCGCGAGCGATAAGATTAAAAATGACGATAACATCGCGGTTATCCTGAAATTTGAAGACGGCTCAGTCGGTAACCTGGTGTATGTTGCCAATGGTGACAAATCGATGCCTAAAGAACATTTTGAGATTTTCGGTGGTAATTCAGTGTTCGTCATTGATGATTTTAAAAGCGGACAGCTGCATCGCGACAATAAGATCAGATCGTTCAAAAATACCGGGAAAGGCCACCGGCAGGAGGTTGATTCGTTTTTCAGTGCGCTTAAAAACGGCCGGCCTATGCCAATCTCGTTTGAATCGTTGTGTTTAACTACCCGGGCGACCTTCAGGATTGTCGATTCACTGGCTACAGGGTTACCTATGGAAGTAAAAATTCAGGACTGATACGATGGCAGATATACACGAAAGTTTTCTGAAACTAAAAAACTATTGTGAAAGAAAGGGATACCTTGGATGGGATCCATACGACGGGCTGAACAGCCGTTTATTCCGCACTGTGCCCGGGTTAAAAAACAGCAGGATCGCCAGGCTGGCCTGGATTCAGTTCTTTAAGAGAAGTCCTGTGAATTTGCGCAGGCTCCTGCTGGTACCCCAGGAGTATAATCCCAAGGGGATTGCCCTTTTTCTCAATGGCTATTGTCATCTTTATCATATCAACCCAAGTGAGGAATATCTCGAAAACATCAATCAGCTTGGACATATTCTGTTATCATTGAAATCGGATGGGTACTCGGGCGCCTGCTGGGGTTATAATTTCGACTGGCAGGCCCGGGCATTTTTCCAGCCCAAATACACTCCTACCGTTGTTGCGTCCACATTTGCCGCCTACGCTCTGCTTGATGCGTGGGAGATAACCTGTAACCGGGCTTTCAGGGATACTGCCCTGAGTACGGCCGACTTTATTTTGCAGGATCTTAACCGGACAGTGGATCAGGATGGTGATTTTGCTTTTTCATATTCACCGGAAGACCAGACACAGGTCTTTAACGCCTCCCTGCTCGGCTCGAGGATGCTCGCCAGGGCGTATTCTGTTACCGGCCGGGATGAAAACCTCCAGGCAGCCCGCAAGTCTGTTGCCTACTGTTGCAAACATCAAAAAGAGGACGGCTCATGGCCCTATGGGACTCTTCCCTGGCACCAGTGGATCGATAATTTTCATACGGGCTACAATCTCGAATGCATCGCCGTTTACCAGAAATACAGCGGGGACGATTCATTCAGCGAAAACCTTGAGAAAGGGTTTGATTATTACATCAACACGTTCTTTACCGATAAAGGTATACCAAAATATTATAACGATTCAATCTATCCGGTGGATGTACATACAACCGCCCAGTTACTCATAACACTTCACCGGCTTGGTAAGTATGCGGAGCACCGTGACCTGGCGCAGCGGGTACTTCGATGGACCATAGACCACATGCAGGGTTCCGACGGTCATTTTTTCTATCAAAAGCATAAAAACTACGTTATACGTACACCATATATGCGATGGACACAGGCCTGGATGTTTTATGGTATGAGTTCCTCTTTATCAAACTTTTAGATGTTGAGTTTTATTTATGTATTATTTTTTGTAATTTGATTTAAAATAGGTCTTAATCGCAGTCTTCGTTCCTGAATTTTCTGACCAATACGTCAAACGATGAAAGTCTACCAACTTAAAAGTTATGTCAGAAACTTTACACGTGTTGTCCTGAAAGATCCCCAGAGGAAACGGTTGCACCGGATGCTTCCTGAATATTTACGTTTCGTTGTTTCTGACCCCGATACGGCCAACCAGTATTTCACCAAGTTTCTCTACCGTAAGGATGCAGGACAGTATAAAAAATACGTTGTTCCCGATCGCATTTTACATAAATGCTGGGCATTAAATGATCCTAATTATCACCCTGTTGTTGCCGATAAATACCTGTTCGAAAAATTTTATGAAAGGCATGACATCAACGTGGTAAAAAGCCTGGCGCACAATTACAACTCGTTGTTTTTTATGGGCAAGGAGATTATTGATATTGATTCTCCTGCAACATTCAGGCATGTGTTAGCCGGTATTTTTGGCAATGCCCGCAAGCATAAAACGTTAATCATTAAAAAGAACATTGGCTCATGCGGGGGTGCGTCCATTTTCAAAATTGACAATCGCGATTTGTTTGAGGACATGGATAAGGTAGAACGGATTTACAGAGAGGTGGTAAAGTCAGGGTACATATTCCAGGAGTTTGTCCTACAGCACGAAGAACTGAACAGGCTTAACCCTTCCTGTTTAAATACGATGAGGATGGACAGCTTCACCAGCAGGGATGGTAAGAGCAACGTATACTCGGCTTTTTTGAGGTTGGGATTGAGTCGTTCACATGTGGATAATGTTGGGAGCGGGGGACTTTACGTTGGTATTAATCCGGATGATGGCTCCTTGTTTCAGAAGGGATGGACGGACTTCAGTCATGGCATGGCCAGGAATCATACCAGTCATCCTGAAACAGAGATATGCTTTAAAGGCATTAAAATTCCCTATTTTAAAGAGGCCGTGGAACTTGTTTGTAAAGCAGCGGAATTAGTACCACGGTTAAGAATACTGGGGTGGGATGTTGGCATAACCCCCACCGGCCCTGTTATTATTGAAGCAAATGAATGTCCGGGTATTACTCATTCGGAGGTAGCTCAGGGCGGATTTTATGAAAACCCCGTCTTTAAAGAGGTACTTAAAGAGTTAAAATCAGGAGGGCGGGTACAAAAAAGCCCTGGAAAAGAGGTTTCTGTTGCCCGGGAAGGTGCATAATGCCGGATGTGGCAGCTCTCTTCCGGGTTTAATGAGATCCGTAAAGTGTATCACGTTTTCTGCCAAGCCTGGCGCTTAAGACCAGCATGAGAAAGCGGGAATTTCCAAGCAGGTACCTTTTCCACATCCTGCCCGGTTCCTGGATAAACCGGTAGAACCATTCGAGTCCTGTTTTTTGCATCCAGCCCGGGGCGCGTTTTGTGAGGCCGGCGATAACATCGAAAGAACCGCCGACACCCATATTGAAATTAACACCGGCCAGGACATCCCGGTATGTGTACATAAAATTCTCCTTGCGGGGCGAGGGCATGGCTACAAACAACAGGCGGGCACCACTGTCTGCAATCTGGCGGGCAATAGACGGTTCTTCATCTTTTGTGAAATAACCGTTCCGGTAACCGGCAACAACTTGGGGGCCGTACAATCCGGTGTATATTTCCACGACTTTTTTCACCACTTCTTCATGGGCCCCGAAAAAGAAACAACTGTAATTTTTTCTTGCAGCCAGGGCAACCAGGTTTTGCATCAGGTCAATGCCGGCGACGCGTTCAGGGAGATTTCTTCCCAGGAATCTTGACGCCCACACAATACTCTGACCATCGGCATTAATAATGTCGCAGGTAACCACACTCGTGTGAAGATCCCGGTCTTTCTGCATAGCTACTACTTTCCCGGCATTGATGACCACGTGATTTATCCGTTTGCGTTCGTCAATAGCCTTGTCAATGTATGCCACTGTTTCCTTCATGGTAAGGGCATCTACGGGTATTCCGAGGAAATCAATTTTTTTGACCACTTTCATACGCCCGATTTAAGCTGATTCCATAAGACTTTTTACGATACGGCCTGCTGTTTTGCCATCCCATAATGCCGGTCGTTCCGGTTTTCTTTCCTGCGAAAGCGTGGCGAGGTATTCCTTCCTGATTAATTCTATATTATTGCCTACCAAAACGCTGGCTCCGCCATGCTCCCTGAGGGTAACAGGCCGTTCGGTATTCCAGCGCAAGGTAAGGCAGGGTGTGCCAAGTACGGTGCATTCTTCCTGAAGTCCCCCGCTATCGGTAAGCATAATTTTAGCGTCCATGTTAAGGCGTAACATTTCATGGTAGTTAATGGGTTCGAGAAGAAAGAGGTTGGGCGTGGCGATTAGTTTGTCCCATAATCCGAAATCCATCGCATTTTTTCGCGTCCTGGGGTGTATGGGCCAGAAAAGAAGCATAAGGTCGCAGACCTCATCGGCCAGGAAGTTCACAAGGTGAGCCAGTATTTCAGGCGTGTCAACATTTGAAGGCCGGTGCAGGGTGACGATACCAAAAGGAAGATGCGACAATCGCGAGGACAGGGTTGAGAAAGTCGGGTTGGTGCCCGGGATAAGGTTGTCCCTTATAATACCTTCAATTGGTAATTGTGATGCCTTTTCACGGTTTGCCTCAAGGGTGTCGATCATGATATTTCCCACGAAACGGATCTTTTCGTCGGGGACACCTTCTTTTTTTAGATTTTCACCCGAGAGAGGGTCCGGCGTAAACAGAAGGTCCGATAACCTGTCGGTAACAAGCCGGTTGATCTCCTCCGGCATTTTCAGGTCACCCGACCTTAAACCGGCTTCAATATGACAACATTTGACGTGTTCTTTTTTTGCCGTTACCGAGCAGGCCAGGGTGGCATTCACATCGCCTACAACCACTACCCAATCGGGTTTTTCCCGACGGAGGACTTTCTCAAACGCGATCATCGTCTGGCCCACCTGTTCGGCATGTGTGCCGGAGCCAATCTCAAGGTTAATGTCGGGATCGGGAATGCCCAGGGACCGGAAAAACGTATCCGACATCCTGACGTCGTAGTGCTGGCCGGTGTGAACGAGAATATGCTGAATGTCCGGGGTGTGCGAAGAGTTATGTGCCTCAATCGCCCTGATGAAGGGGGCTAACTTCATGAAATTAGGACGGGCTCCTACAACAGAAATGATTTTTTTCATAGGTAAATTTATTACCGGCAATTGGTACCGTGTTACGTCAACAGAGTCGATTGCCTTATTTGGTTTCTATCAATCAGGGTAATGAAACAGTGAAGGTGTAAAGCTTAACCCCTATGTTTGTTAACAATTCAAAGATAAATAGTATTAATTTCCAAGCCATATTTTTGCCTTGAATTCCATAAATAGATGTTTTAAGCTGCCGGGCACAACAATAAGGAGTACGAAAGAAATGAACGATTAGTTTGAAAACCGGTATGGAAAAGCAGGTTGAAGACCGTGAAGTCTTTACCCGGTCTGCTCCGATGGCAGGGATTTCCGGCTGTGGATATATTGTATGGTGTCGTAAAAACCCTGATACATTTTACTTATGTGAGCTACCGTTTCGGCCGTTTTTTTCGCGTTTATGGCCATTGACCTGTAAAGTTTTTCATCCGCCAGGGCATTCAGGATCTTCTCTTCAATCTGCTCCGGCCGGTCTACAATATAACCATTCACACCATCGTCCAGGTATATGATCTCAGGCGTATTCAGTCCGTCGAGGGTAACCACGGGAACACTCCAGAAGAAAGCCTGGTTTAGCCCAAGGCCGATATTACCCGGAATAGAGAAAAACCTGGACGCATTGAAAATGGCCTGAATTTCATCATCATCGTAGATGGCTCCAACGTAATAATAATTGGGTACACGCTCAATAATCTCAAGTTGATGGGGTTTAATATTCGGTCCAACCACAACAAGGGCAATATCCTTATCCCTGAAAAGACCAAGGAGATCATCCAGACGTTTGACCGATGTTACCCTGCCAACAAAAAGAACAATATTTTTTTCCCTTATACTGAATCTTTCCCGCACAAAGGCCAGGTCCCTTTCTTTGTCACGTGGTTCAATATTTGAAAAATCCAGGGTATTATTGGCAATGAACACCTTGGGATGGTTTCTCTTCCTGATGTACTTCAGTTCATTTGAGGTATACAGAATAATGGCATCGGAAATACGGTGAAGGTGCCGGTAGATCAGGTTTTTTACCGGGTGGTTCGGTGTTAGCAGATTAATACCGTGCCCCCAATATACCAAAGGAATGTTATTGATTTTACAATAATAAATAACCGGGAATATCCTTTTTTCCGACAGGTTGAGGTAGGTAATGACCGCGTCGGGACGGTATTGTCTTATGAAGTCGACAAACTTCCTGGAAGAAGGCTTTTCAACAAACACCCTGAACCTGGGTTTGTCTTCAACATCCTGGATACTGTGGGTAAGCACGGCAAAATCAATACCCCGACGTTTAAATTCGTCGTAAAAATAGTTATAGATGCGAATACGGTAATGTAGGACGCGTGTTGAAACGAGAAGAATTTTTTCCATTATGACGAATAGACCATTTAGTAATTTGATTTCAGGGTATAGACAGAATATAAAACATGCATTTCAACAAGTTGTTTGATTGGGCAAAAGTCAAAAAAAAGCGGCAGAAAAGCAGCCTCCCGTTTTTATTCTTTAATGGAGAGCCAGAAACGGTTGTAGGTTTCTGTCTCAGCCAGGCGGTTCGTTTTCATTAAACAGGTATTAGCCTAGAAACAAGGGTTAGTGTTAAAAGGTTTACCGGTTTTTGGCCCGAATGTATCCAAAAATACCGAACCATAAAGGGTATATTAAAATCCTTAATAGCGAGAAACGTCACGTTAAAATCTGTCCAATGAAGCTACGACACAGGAAGATGTGTCTTTATCAAATAATTTGTGAATCCGGATTTGTTCTTCCATTAAATTCTGATTAAGAAAAAATATTTTGTTTTTTTACAGGAGTAAAACTTGAAACTATGAGGTTTGCCGGAATTTTGTTCCTGAGTATTGTTTCGTTTAGCACCCATGCGCAGGAAAACATTTTCAATATCATATTCAGGGACGATTTTGAGGAGAATACCACGGGGGTTTACCGGTATATCGAGTGGAAGCGTGACTGGAATGCTCCTGCATACGTAAATAACCTGGAACAAACCTATATTGTCGCGTCTGGAGAAGGGAACAAGGCGATGAAGTGGGTTTTTCCAAAAGGCAGTGTTGGCCCCGGATCTGGTGGAGGACAGTTTGAGGCGCCCATTGAGACGGAGGTTGATGAAGTTTATATGTCTTACAACATCAAATTTCGGCCTGGATTTGAATGGGTGCGAGGTGGAAAGCTTCCCGGGTTAAAAGGCGGTCCAGATCATTATAATCCGGGCGGTCCTCATCCTGCATGGGAGGACGGCTTCTCCAACGGGTTGATGTGGGGACATGGATATGGTGGACATGACGATATTGGAGGTATTTATTTTTATACCTATTATCAGGATATGACCGGGGTATACGGGGAATCGCGAAGGTGGGGAAATTTCCATTTTATAACAGAACCCGAACAGTGGTATAATATTACGATCAGGATGGTTATGAATACCGTCAGGAGTGACGGATCAGGAGGGAATAACGACGGTCTTATGGAGGGGTTTGTAAATGGAAAACTGGTGGCCTCTTACAGCGGGCTTCGTTTTAGAAATGTATCCTCTGTGCATATTGATAAAATGAAAATTTATTCCTTTTTCGGAGGATCTGGTCCTGAGTTTGGAGCTGCACGTGACGAGTGGATTCTCTTGGATGATGTCTGTCTCTTCATCTATTTACCCGACACGGAGGTTCCTCGGGGGAATGTTCCCAGTCAACCGGGAAGGACATTAAAATTGCCCAATATGATTAAAAATTATCAGAGGTTAAATGCGGAAAGGCAGACGCCAGAGGGTCCCTTTAATGTGAGATGCCTGGATATTACCGATTCATCGCTGGTTTTCACTTGGAATATGCAGATCGATAGTTCAACACAAAAGTTCATTATTTATCGTAATGGCCATGAAATGGATACAGTGTTAAATTCAGAATACAAATTCAATAATCTGCTTCCGGGATCTAAAATCACTTTTTCTGTTGCGTCGCTTGGAAAAGACGGCCTGTTAAGGCCAGGAGATCACACGCTTGCCACTGAAACAAGAGGGCTCGACGTAACACCCCCTACCGCTCCTTTAAATCTGAGCGCGGTGAAAATTTCGTCTAATAGCATTCAATTAAACTGGACCAAGTCATCAGATAATAACCAGGTTACCGGATATCGTATTTTCGTGAACGGAATACCAAGAGGAACTTCCAGATCCGCGGAATACATTATTAATGGGCTTTCCCCGAAGACTAATTATAATCTGGCAGTTACTTCAGTCGATCAGGCATCAAATCAAAGTTCCATGTCCGAAACAATACAGGTAACTACTATCGGATATGATGAAGAAGCACCCCTTGCACCAACCAGTCTTGTGGTACAAAAGAAATCAGAACGGTCAATAAAAATCTCCTGGAGTGGTTCGTCGGATAATGTTCGAGTCAATGGGTATGTAATATTCGTTGATGGCATGGTCAGGGGAACATCATACAGCCCTTATTATAATATTGTTGGTCTTTCACCTGGCAGGGAGTATCGTATCTCAGTAGCCGCATTTGATAATTTTGGAAATAAAAGCAAGCCTTCTCATTCGATAAGGGCCACAACACTAAAATAGACG
>DASQZK010000396.1:0-3230 GCA_035638735.1 Bacteroidales bacterium | reverse complement strand
CTGAACCGAATAGGGCTTCCTGATATGGGTAAGCAGGTCTTCACTGTGTTCTTTAAACCGTTTCCGCGTCATCACCGGATAGTGATCCAGCGGCTTATTGGCAAAATCACGGTAATATTTCGATTTGGCAGCAATAACGGACAGCCTGGCGAATTTTTCAGCCTGTTCAGCTTCAATTTTCTCTCTTGTCCAGAAATCCTTCTCCATCACTTTTTCCAACTCCCCGCGAATATCGAAACCGGTGATTTTGTCAATCAGAAGATTAGAATATTTATACATACACTATGGTAGTTTTTCGTTGATCCTGAGATATTATGTGAAATCGTATCTGCAAATAAAACGCATGTTAACAAGAAAACTTTCTTCACTTTTCCCCGGGATAAATGCCGGCAGAAGCCTTTTCAACAGGCATTGGCAGATGTTGAAACAACCTTCCGCAAATGTTTAAGGAAAATGTGTGTTTATCTTCCCGGCATGCATACCAAATATAACAAATAAAAAAAGGGAGGGTTAACGGCAAACCTGGCTATCCATCAATCAAAAAGCACAGTATGTCAAAAATACCGTGTAAATGGGCTTGCCGGGGACATAATGGGACGGCGAGGTACCGGCATAAAAAAGGCGCCGGATTATACATAACAAAATTCTGGATGTCAGGGTTTCCCGAAAGAAATAGTCTCTTTATAACGTCTAACCACTTTTCTGACCAGGTTATTCTTCAGAATTTTTTCTGCCTGTTGCATTTTATCCTCGTTGGTAATCTTTTCCGGTAACCGGATATCGGGATAGGTGTTCTCAAAGAAATGAATATTGTTAATACGGCTTGCTTCAAGGGCCAGCTTTGACATGAAATTATTGTGTCGTCCCTCTTCGATAAGCCCGAGGCGATATGAATAGATGTTGTTGATCATGGCGTCAATCAGGTGGTTTGTCGATTGGGCCGGGGAGATGCGGTAATAAGCCATCATTTGGTTCACCATAAGCATTCGTTCGGTGGTACTGTAGCGGTACCAGAAATCGAAGTCGGCAATGGGGTGCAGTTCACTTTTAAAACCACCGAGTTTCAGGGCGGTCTCATTTCTGAGTACTACTCCCGGAAAGGGTGTCAGCTGGGAAAAATAGAAGAATGCCTCTTTAACAAGCCTGATATCATCGGTGAGTCTGACTTTTTTATCAAGGTCTTGCCATACCTTGTCGCTCACGTAATTTTTGAAGACGATGCCTCCGGCCCGCTCCCCATACTCATCCAGGATTTTACCTGTAAATTCGGCGAACTGGCAATGCAGCATGTCGTCGTCGTGAAGAATGGTTACCCAGGGGGTTTCCGCATGGCGGAAGCAGTTATTGAAATTCTCATCCTGCGGTACGGTTTCATCGGTACGGACATATTTGGCATGGGGATAGTTGTAACTATCAAGAATGTCCTTGAAATCGTGATGCGGCGAATTATTATCGATCAGCAGGACACTGCATTTAACCGTCTGATTAATGGCACTGTCGAGGGCTTCCCTGATGTAATCGGTACGTTTATAAACCGGAAGAGCAATTGTGAGTTTTTCAACCATAATAAATGTCTGTTAAACCTGAAATAAATGTACAATACTTTTTCTGATTTTCCCTGATATGAAAGCCTCCATTGATGGACGCTATTAGTTCCTATGTAAAAAAAATTAAAGCCTTTGTTAAAGAACCTTTACATTTGCTCATAAACATTTTCAAAGTGGTTATGTTTAATATATCTGCGTGAACGAAGAAAAAACCTAACATTAAATAATCTACGCCCGAAACCACAGAAATGATAAACTTCATTAAGAAAATATTTGACAGCCCGACCCTCATGTCATGGTCTTCTGTCTTTGTCAGATTCGGTAGTGCTCTATTTGTTCTTCCGCTAATCCTGAAGATTTATTCACCGGTGGAGCAGTCATTCTGGTTTTTCATAAATACCATTGCAGGATTCGCAATGCTGGCTGATTCAGGATTTGGAGCAACACTCGTAAGAGCCGTGTCATATTTCAGCGCTGGAGCTGAAAAAATCCCCAGTACGAGGAAAGAGTATGATGAGAAGTTGGAAATTAAGAATGAGGAGCCCAACCTGGAGAAACTTCGGGATCTCCTTACAACCTCATTGAGAATCTATACCATACTTACAGGTTTTTTGATACTAATGCTCTCTACTGTCGGTATCCTGATGGTTTGGAACATTATGTCCCTGGGGCATCACCGTTTTGATTTATGGTTAGCTTACGCCGTTATTATTCCTTATTGTGCAGTAATGATCAGTTCTGTAAAATGGAGCTCTTTCATGAGAGGTTTTGGTTTTATCAGTCTTGAGGCGCGATTTGGCGTAATACAAGGTAGCTTTCAGATCATTGTTTTTATCATCTTACTGTCTTTCGGTTTAAAGCCTGTCTACCTTATATCATATATGATGCTGCAAAGCCTGGTCAGGTATTTCTATCTGCGGTGGTATGTTTTGCGATGGTTCAGGAATAAGGGCATCTTCATCAGTAACCGGAGATATTTTGATAAAGATATCTTTCGTTCCTTATGGGGAGCTACATGGCGGCTTGGAGGGTTATCCTGGGGGGCTTACGCCATCAGTTCGGGGACTTCTCTCGTTGTGTCTCAACTTAAAGATCCCTTAATGATGGCCAGCTTCCTCTTTACAATGAGGATCGTAGGATTTATAAAAGGTTTGGCAAGAGCACCATTCTATACTAATGTGCCCAAAATATATTCACTTGCCGCCAAAAAAGATTTCAAATATCTAAAAGTAAAATCGTCTGAATACATATTCCTCGGAATGCTAGTAATGATAGGTGGTTTTGGTGCGATTGCCTTGTTCGGTAATTGGGGACTCAGCCTGATTGGTATTCATACCAAATTTGTACCATTAACAATTCTTCTCCTCATTATTATTACCGAATTTCTCGATATCCATTCATCATATCATGCCAGCATATATACTTCAACGAATCATATCCCATTCCTTTGGCCGGCATTGATTTCTGGAGCATTAATTATCGGATTAGGGTTTTATGTATTACCCATTTATGGAATATTGGGACTCGTTCTCGTAAAATTCCTGATCCAGCTTTCATTTAATAACTGGTATTCAGTCAGCTTGTCGATGAAGTTACTTGACTGGAATTTCCTAAGATATCTTGTTAATATGCCCTATATTGGTTTCAAAGGCATTATCAATAAGTTACATTTTTTAAGTCATT
>DASQZK010000395.1:0-4867 GCA_035638735.1 Bacteroidales bacterium | reverse complement strand
GAGAGGATGGACGGATTCGATTTTCTTTTCACCCGTATCGAGTACATAAAGGGAATTATTTTCCCTGGTTACCGCATACAGCCTTTCCCGGTTCTTGTCAACGGCCAGCCCGGCAACCGAAATCTTTTCGGGCCATGGTTTGCCAAGCCTGATGGTATCATCATTCACAAGGTGCCCGTTCCTGAGAGCATACCTGATAACCATGTTGTCGTTGCCTCCCGAAGCCCATAAATACCGGCCATCACTGGTAAATGCCAGTCCGAGCCATGACTTTTTAATAATCACGGAATCGAGGATGTCCCTGTTTGCCAGGTCAATTAACTGTATAGTCTGTACACTCTGTCCATTATTGGTTACGGCAGCCATCTCCTGCGATGGCGAAACGGCAATGTTCAGCGGAAGGTCACCCAGCCTGACCTGGTCGCCAACAGGAGTGAGGCTCCATCCGTTGGGCAGGTTCACTCTTGCCGATTCAACCTCAGGAAGCGTTTGTGCTGTCGCGAATGGCAGATGAAAGATAAGCCCTGTTACCAAGGCCAGTGAGGCAACAATTCTTAAGTGCTTCATTTTAATGTGTATTAACGTTAAAAGAACCCGATCTGCTGCTACGACGCTCCACGTGTAAAATTCAGGGTACACAAAGGTATAAATTTGCCGGCCGGGGAACATGCAGATAGCCTGATAAAAATACCATTACTTATATTGTCAGGGCCGTGTAACTACCGTTAAAGTAACCACATCAGGGAAATGAATGTTCGATAACTATAAAAATAGTAGAAAAACGTAAGAAATAGTTGACTTACGTAAAATATAGTTGTATATTTGTTTTGTGATCGAAACACTCAATTTATATTATGATGAAAAAACTGACAAAAGCCGAAGAAGAGATAATGCTGATACTCTGGAAAATCGGAGAGGGGACGGTGAGGGATGTGATCGCTGAACTGGAGAATGCCACCGCTTATACCACGGTTTCAACTGTTATAAGGGTACTCGAGAAAAAAGGCTTTGCCGGCCATAAGGCTGTCGGGACCACGCACCTCTACTTCCCGGTAGTAAGTAAACGGGATTATCTGCACGGTTACCTTTCGGGTGTGGTAGGCAAGTATTTCAACGGGTCGTTCTCATCCATGGCCAGTTTTTTTGCGCGTGAGAATGATCTTAGCATGGACGATCTGAATGAGATACTTGAAGAAGTGAAGAGCGACATTTTAAAATCAACGGATCATGAATGATGTTTTAATGTATGTCATAAACGTATCGGCAGGGTTAGCGCTTTTCGTTATACCCTACATGTTTTTCCTGCGAAACGACAGTAATCTTGTGCTTAAGCGTATATATCTGCTTACAGCCCTGGCATTATCCTGGCTCATTCCGGTTATTCCTGTGAATTTTGGAATGAACGTACCGCAGGGGACGATGCAGTTTTTCATTGATCCGGGCTATCCTTCAGGTATCGTAGCATCATCATCGGTTGACGGTAATGCAACCGCGAGCATCTCCCTGAAAGAAATAGTGCTGTTCGTTTATATAGCCGGCATTATTTTGCTGCTAATAAGAAATGCAGCCTTGTTTATCCGTCTTACAAAGGGCCGTGGTGTAAGCCGGGAAAGCGGCGATATTAGTTACTCCGGGAATGACCAGGCCTTTGCTTTTTTCCGGCGAATATACCTGCCCGAAAACCTGAAAGAAACAAAAAATATTGAATCCATACTGATCCACGAGCGGGCTCACATAAGGCAAAAGCACTATATTGATCTGATAGTAATGGAATTGACATTACTCTTTACATGGTTCAGTCCTTTTACATGGCTTATATCCGGGATGATTAAAGAAAACCATGAGCACCTGGCCGACAGAGAAGTTCTGTCCAGGGGGGTCAACCCCGCTCATTACCGGGCCCAGTTGTTGAATCAGGCACTTGGTGTTACTGTATTCAGACTTGGCCAGGCATTCAATCATTCATTAACCAAAAAACGCTTCGAAATGATGAAAAAACTTAAATTTTCAAGATCGGGCCTGGTAAAATTGATCATCCTGGTACCAGCCATACTTGTGACATTCAGCTTTATTGTCAACAACAACATCAGTAACGGAACAATCAACGGAAAGGTGGTTTTTGCCCAAACGGGTGAGCCTGCCCCGGGAGCTTCCGTGGTTATCAAAGGAACAACTATTGGAACGGTTGCCGACCGGCAGGGTGAATTCAAGCTCAGTGCCGATAAAAAAGTTACCCTCGTGGTTTCCTTTGTCGGTTTCGCCAGCCAACAAGTCAAAGCTTCTCCCGGTGAATATGTAAATGTGGCACTGGAAAAAAATGAATATGAAATAGACATCAATGAGCCGGCACCTCCGGCAAAGGCTGAAAAACCAGCCAGGGTTTCTCCTCCCGCAAAAGCTGTAAAACCTGCAAAGGTTTCGGCCGACGAAAAGGTAGAGGATACTAATACTGTTTTTTTTATTGTTGAAGATATGCCCTCTTTCCCCGGGGGCAAAAAAGCATTGCACGATTATGTTTACAGCCATCTGGAGTTTCCCGAAGCTGCCCGTCGTGAAGGAATTGATGAAGGGCAGGTTGTGGTTGACTTTGTTGTAAATACTGATGGAAGTCTCAGCGACATCGACGTAGAGGATTCATCGAATAAAGTGTTCAATGAAGCTGCTTTAAATGTCTTTCGTGATATGCCGAAATGGAACCCAGGAAAACAGCGTGGCAAGAGCGTAAGAGTTAATGTTCGTGTTCCAGTACGCTTCAATTCAAATATGAAATAATTCCTGGATTTAAGCCAATCCGGAATCAACACGCGGAGCGGTATTAACTGTTCCGTGTGTTGTTCATTAATATACTCTTGTACATTCAGACAGTTATACCGTTGTACGCTCGTCCCACATTACCCTGTGAGAGGAAGGTCCGCCGCACCGGCCTATCCCATCCTACAGTCGTACCGTCGTATCATCATTTTCCCCCAAATCCAAAAAAGCACCTTCGTGCTCTTCGTGCTCGCCGTGTTATAGTGTTTATCCCTACTTCGTGCTTTCCATCTAACAAAACCATTTCTAATTTGTTAAAAACAAGGAAATAAGGATTCATAATTCTTAACATAAAAATCTTCCCGCCATGACAAAAGATGCTAACGGATCATATTTACCCGATCCTTCCCTGTTTAAAGATGCTTATATCTCTTCCCTTGAACAATACAAAAAACTTTACAAGGAAAGTGTTACCGATTGTCGCACTTTTTGGGATAAGCAGGCTCATGAACTACTACACTGGGAGCATGATTTCAGCTTTGTGAGCGACAGTGATTTCAGCGAAGGGCTGATCTCCTGGTTTCTTGGAGGGAAGCTCAATGCCTGTGAGAACTGTGTTGACCGGCATGTGAAGCGCAAAGGTGACCAGGTGGCTATAATATGGGAGCCCGATGAACCCGGGCAGGAGCAGCGGATTACCTACCGGCAGCTACAGAGAAGGGTTTCGCGTATGGCCAATGCTTTGCGGCACACCGGAATCAGGAAGGGCGACCGGGTAGCGATTTATATGCCGATGATTCCCGAAGCGGTATATGCCATGCTGGCATGCTCCAGGATTGGCGCCGTTCACTCGGTGGTATTTGCCGGCTTCAGTGCCGAGTCGTTGCGCGACCGCATCAATGATGCCAAATGCAAGGCTGTGATCACTGCCGATGAAGGTGTGAGAGGAAAGAAGATCATTCCCCTGAAACGCACGGTTGATGAAGCAACGATGGCCTGCCCGAGTGTCGAGCATGTTTTTATTGCACGCCGTACCGGCGGAAAGATACCGTTTTTTCCGCCGCGCGATATCTGGCTTGATGAGGCCATGGAAGCTGAACGTCCCTATTGTCCTATTGAACACATGGATTCCGAAGACACCCTGTTTCTCCTTTACACATCGGGCAGTACAGGCAAACCCAAGGGTGTGTCGCATACTACGGCCGGCTACCTTCTCTATACAGCGTTAACGCATAAATACGTCTTCGATTACAAGGATGATGAGATATTCGCCTGTGTTGCCGATATCGGCTGGATAACCGGGCACTCCTACGTGGTGTATGGTCCTCTTCTGAACGGGGCTACCACGGTTCTTTTCGAGAGTGTGCCCAATTATCCTGATCCCGGCCGTTATTGGGAAATGGTTGAACGCCTGAAGATCAATCAGTTTTATACGGCTCCCACGGCAATAAGGGCTATTCAGCGGGAGGGCGACGAATATGTAAAAAAATACGACCGGTCGAGTCTCCGCGTACTTGGCACCGTGGGTGAACCGATAAATCCCGATACCTGGCAATGGTATTACAAGGTTGTGGGGGAAGAGCGTTGTGCCATTGTAGATACCTGGTGGCAGACAGAGACCGGGGGTATTCTTATAAGCCCGTTGCCCGGAGCCACCCCCGAAAAACCCGGGTCGGCCACCCTTCCGTTTTTTGGTATCGAACCGGTATTGCTCTCTCCTGAAGGTGAGGAGTTAAAAGGTAATGGCGTGTCAGGACTGCTGGCCATAAAAAAACCATGGCCTTCCATGGCCAGGACCATCCAGGGTGATCACAAACGCTTTTATCAGACGTACCTCGAACCATATAAAGGTTATTACCTTACCGGCGACGGTGCTATGAGGGATGATCAAGGTTATTACTGGATCACCGGGCGTGTGGATGATGTGATGAATGTTTCGGGCCATCGTATCGGATCTGCCGAGGTGGAGAGTGCACTTGTATCACATCCCTTCTGTTCGGAGGCCGCCGTGGTTGGCTTCCCTCACGAAATTAAGGGGGAAGGCATCTTTGCCTATGTGATATTGCATGAAGACAGTGAGGTGGATGCCGACTTTGTAGGCGAATTGCGAAACGAA
>DASQZK010000394.1:0-2168 GCA_035638735.1 Bacteroidales bacterium | reverse complement strand
CGGGACCGGCCACCTGGAAAAAGAATGACCAACAGAAGAAAAACCATAGCTTTTACCGGGTTCAAACAACTCTGATCTGTCCTTGTTATTTTTATAAACCGCTGGACAGCCCTGCCCGGAGCAGTAAAAAGGTTGTCTTCTGCCATAAAACATCACAGCAATGAAAATTACACATACCGACAGCATTTCCGGAAATGAAAACCTCATTATTCTCGGGAAAAAGACCTCCGATTTCAGCCAATGGCTGGCTAATGACCAGGAAAAAAACTATCTTAAAAATCAGCTGGCAAAGGAGAAAGCCTCTGTGGCTTTTAACCAGTATAACCGACTCGTCTTTATTGAGATTAACGAGGAAAAAGAAACCTTGACAACGGCAGGACAGCTGGAACAGCTGCGAAAAGCCGGGGCGGATCTTACCAGGAAACTGAACAACCACGATCTAGAGTCGGTGTGCCTGATGCAGGTCGATAATGACCGTAACGCATTGTTTGCTGTTGCTGAGGGGATGATACTTGCCAACTACCAGTTCCTAAACTATTTTAAAGATAAGGATAAAAAACAAAACAAGCTTAGAGAGATCAGGTTTCTTACCAACCAGTTTTCGGGTGAGGATAGCCGGGAGCTTGAAGCTGTTACCGGTGCTGTATACAAAACCCGTGACCTGGTAAATGAGCCGTTATCTTATCTCACGGCCGAGCGTCTTGCCGGGGAAGTGGAGAAAATGGGTAAAGACGCTGGTTTTTCCGTTGAAATTCTCGAAAAAAAACAGATCGAATCGCTGAAAATGGGAGGCTTACTGGCAGTGAACAAGGGTAGTATTGACCCTCCAACCTTCAGCATTCTTGAGTATAAACCGGCAGACGCAAAAAATGCGGAGCCTTATATCCTGGTAGGCAAGGGTGTTGTTTTCGATACGGGAGGACTTAGCTTAAAGCCCACCCCCAATTCCATGGATTACATGAAGTGTGATATGGGTGGTGCCGCAGCTGTTGCAGGGGCCATTTATGCGGTTGCCAAAGCCGGTTTGCCTGTGCATATCATCGGCCTGATTCCGGCAACCGACAACCGTCCCGACGGGAACGCTTATGTGCCGGGAGATGTGATAAACATGTACGACGGAACTACCGTGGAAGTATTGAATACCGATGCCGAGGGCAGGATGATCCTGGCCGATGCACTGGCCTGGGCAAAACAATACAAGCCTCAGCTTGTCATTGACCTGGCCACACTCACCGGTGCAGCACATGTCGCTATCGGTGAACAGGGTATGGTGGGCATGGGAAATGCCAGGCGTGACATCATGGACCTGCTTATCGAAAGCAGTTTCGATATTCATGAGCGAATTGCCGAGTTTCCCTTTTGGGACGATTACGCCGAAATGATGAAATCGGATATCGCCGACCTGAAGAATATCGGCGGAAGGACTGCAGGGGCCATCACTGCCGGAAAGTTCCTGGAACATTTCACCGACTATCCATACATACACCTCGATATTGCAGGGCCAGCTTTCCTGAAAACGAACGACAGTTACAGAATGGCCGGCGGAACAGGCGTAGGTGTCAGGCTACTTTATCGTTTCTTCAAAAAAATCAGTGGTTAACGATTTTAAATTCCCGATATATGGAAAATGAAAGAATAAAAATAGGCATATCACAGGGTGATATAAACGGTATCAGTTACGAAGTGATCATCAAGACGTTGATGGATACCCGTATCCTTGAAAGCTGTACCCCGGTAGTTTACGGTTCACCCAAAGTAGCTGCCTACCATCGTAAGGCCCTTGACATAGACAATTTCAGCTTCAACAGCATTAAAAGTGCAGAGGAAGCCAACGAGAAACGACCAAACATCATCAATTGTATCAGCGATGATGTAAGGGTTGAATTGGGAAAATCGACGCCCATGGCCGGGGAGGCCTCCTTTATCGCACTCGAAGCCGCCGTCAGGGATCTGAAAGAGGGGAAAATACAGGCATTGGTTACGGCGCCCATCAACAAGCAAAATATCCAGTCGGGGAAATTTAACTACAGCGGTCATACCGAATACCTTCAATCGGTCTTCAGTGTCGACGACGTTCTGATGCTCATGGTTAGTGACCTGCTGAAAGTAGGCGTGGTAGCCGGGCATATCCCTGTTTCCCAACTCCCGGCCTTCATCACGAAGGACAG
>DASQZK010000393.1:0-2208 GCA_035638735.1 Bacteroidales bacterium | reverse complement strand
GAAATTAGAAATTTCGTAATGAAGAAAATCCTGCTCCGCGGTCAACTTTTTAAGTAGTGAAAACTGGTGGAAGCTTTCATCCTCGTCCACGGGGGCAAGGCGTCCTTTTTTTAGCCAGTGGTCGAAAACGGTGCCAGGTTCGAAGGTGAGATGGTACGCCGAAATATGAGGTATGTTAAACTCAAAGACCTTAATCAGGTTTTCTTCAAAATCGATTGTGGTTGTACCGGGTATCCCATAAATAAGATCAACACTCATATTCTCAAAACCTGTATCCTGAGCCAGCTTAATGGCCTTTTCGGCCTGCTTGGCGGTATGACTTCGCCGCATAAGTTCCAGGTCGCGATCGTGGAACGACTGAACGCCCATGCTCAGCCTGTTAATACCAAGGTTTCTTATATTTTTCAGGTAGTCCGGCTTCAGATCGTCGGGATTGGCTTCGAGGGTAAACTCGGGCTGTTCGCCAAATTGATAGTTGCGGAAGACAGCATCGGTAATGGTTGCCAACTCATCAGCCGTCAACACCGACGGCGTTCCTCCCCCGAAATAGAGTGTTTCAAATCGCAGGTTCCTGAATTCATCCGACCGCAATTCGATTTCCCTGACCAGTGCCTTCACGAGATCGTCACGATATTTCAACGATACCGTGAAGTAAAAGTCACAATACCGGCAGGCCTGCCGGCAAAAAGGGATATGTACATAAAGCCCGGCCATGCAATTTTCTTTATTAAACGTTGCGCAGGTACCCGATTATTGCATTCGAAACAGCTCTTGGTTCCGGGGGAAGGGTAAACGTGTTTTTCTCGTAATGCCGGTTATAGGGTGAAATATTCATTGCCACGCCATCGAGCACCAGGGTACTGCTACCTCCGGGGTCAAAACCCATGGCTTTTACAGCACCGCTTTTTTGCATAATACCTGCAATATCGTGATGTGTAGCACCCACCGATTCCCTGATCCTTCCGTTTACGGCAAGTACTAACAGATCGCCGGATGCATCAAAACCGGCAGCGATCTTAGGCCCGCGAAGATCAGTATAATCAAGCCTGGCTGCCTGTGTGCGAATTGAATGTTCACCCGCCCAGCCCTCTTTGACCATATCGACAACTATGTTCCCGTTATCGACCAGTAGCGGACCGGCTTCGACAGCCTGAAGACACCCCTTTAAGTCATCAATTCCAAAAGAAACACCGTCGCCCACCTGAACACCTGCGGGAAAGACATCCTTAATGAAAGACAACGTCAGACCCACGGGTATGACCTGTATTCCCTGGTTTTTTCCCGCGGGGAGAACCTCCATGATCCGGTTTCCGGAAAGGCGGACAGTCACCCGGTCATTGTCATCAGGGATCGTATTGCCATCCATCATCAGGTCGTAAAAACATACATCACCCCCGGGAATTTCGGGATTACGCAATTCGGAAGGAATATCAAACGTTTGCCCACCCAGGGTAAGGGTGAGGCCTTTTGCACAATTAACGCGCCGGATGTCGATAGCCCCGTTGTCGTAAAAAAGCAAGGCGGGCTTATTGAATAACGGCGGTGAAATGATGGCGCCATCAGCAATGATAAGCCCGAGTGGAGAACCAATATAATTTTCAGGCAGTCCCAGTTTGCCAACCAGTTCGGGATTTAAAATATATCCTCCGTTCCAGGCAATCCGGGCTTTTTGGCCGGTGTTACTTTCAAAATCTTTAACAAACCCGGTTACCGGCACGGGGTGAGAGCTGTTCGTAATGACATTGAAAGCCCATTGCCCCTCTTTAAGATGAAGTGCGGCTTTGGCAATGATGCCGTTGTAGGGCAGGCCGTCGTCGTAGACACCCGTGATGTATGTGTACGACAGGTCATCTTCGCCTTCCGGCCTGCGGCCCATCGCCAGCTTTTTAAACACAACGTTCACAGGCGAGCCGTTCGTCACGGCGTCTTTTCGTATTTCATCAAAAATTTTTTTCTCACCATGTTCGGCAGCCAGGGTTCTGAAGCGCTTACCTTTCAAGGCCATGTAAAAATCGTGTGAGGTCTGCAGCGGTACAGGATAGGTAAGCACTGTCCTTATGCCAGCCGGAACGAACTGGATATACCCCGAATTTATGGGAATCCCCATCATCGCGGCCTCTGTCCTGGTGTTAATTTTTCCGATATGGAATCTGTCAATGTCAATAATATCTGTCATCAGGGCAGCCTCATGACGGTTGGTAATCAGGA
>DASQZK010000392.1:0-2318 GCA_035638735.1 Bacteroidales bacterium | reverse complement strand
TAATCCGAGTGAAGCCAGACCTGCAATCACGTATGCAACTGACAGAAAGGGCATGATCTTCATCAATCCGCCCATTTCGTTGATCATCCGGGTATGTGTCCGGCCATAAATCATACCGATCAATGCAAAGAAGAGTGCAGTCATCAGTCCGTGTGAGATCATCTGTAAAATAGCACCATCCATAGCGGTTTTGGTCATCATTAACAAGCCAAACAGTACCAGGCCGCAGTGACTTACAGATGAATAGGCGTTAATATATTTAAGGTCTTTCTGCCAGATAGCTCCCAGCGCACCGTAAATAACACTGATGGAGGTGAGGATGATAAAAATCCAGGCCATTTCTTTGGCTGCATCAGGCATCAGGAACATGGCTACCCTGAAGGCACCGTACCCTCCCAGCTTCATCAGCACACCTGCATGGAGCATCGATACGGCAGTAGGAGCCGAAGCATGACCGTCGGGTAACCAGGTATGGAAGGGAAACAACGCACCCAGCACGCCAAAACCTACAAAGGTGAAGGGGAAAAGGAAACGCTGTACCGAAGGATCGATCTTGATATGCGAGATCTCCATGATGTTGAAGGTAAGAGGGCCGCCTCCCGGTGCCGAATGGAAATAGATTCCAAGCAGTCCCACCATTATCAGGGCAGATCCTCCCATCAGCATCAGCGTAAGTTTCATGGCCGACTTCTCTTTAGGACCGCTGCCCCAGATGCCTATAAGCAGGTACATGGGGATTACCGCTACCTCGTAAAAGAGGAACATGGTAAACAGATCCAGTGAGATAAAGAAGCCAAATACTCCTGTGGCCAGGATAATCAGTGAGATAAAGAATTCCCGCGCCAGGTTTTTCATTTCCCAGGAAGCAAAAATACCTGCAAAAACCACGATGGAGGTCAGCATGATCATGGCTACGGCTATGCCGTCGACCCCGATGGCATAATGAATGTTAAGACTCGGGAACCAGGTGTAATCAGCTGTGAATAACATTTCCGCAGTATTGCCGGCATGCCTTTCGTGGAAAAACATAAACATCAGCACGATGGCCAGTATCAACTGCACACTCATTCCAATGGCTGACATTTTACGGGCTCCCTTGAAATCTTTGGTAGTAAGGATACCGATAACGGTCAGAACAGGAACAACAACAAACAGACTTAAAATATTCATGTCACAATATCTTTTAAACAAACAGATAAATAAATGCTAATGCTAAAGCAATGGTACCGGCAGCAAAATACATGGCGTATTGCTGCAGCTGGCCCGATTGCAATCCTTTAATATTATTGGAAGTTCTTTCAATCAGTGTACCGATGCCTGTCATGGTACCATCAACGATGTGACGGTCAAACCAGGCAATGGATTGTGAGATGCCATTGAAGATAATCCTCTTTGTCACGAAGATATAGATCTCATCAATATAGAACTTATGATAGATTGTAGTGTAAGAGCCGCGCATCCAGGCAATCACTTTCTTTGGCATCTCCGATTCTTTTTTGTAGAGTATCCAGGCTACGATGATACCGGCGAGGCCGATAATAACTGAAGGGATCGCGATAAGCGGATTGCTTACAGTTTCGAAAGGAACACCGTCAGAAGAAACAAATTCACTGAAAGGAATCAGTCCGGCAAAGACAGAACCCAATCCCAAAAATACCAGCGGGATAGTCATGGTTGCCGGTGATTCGTGCGGAGCATGCTCATATTCAGTGTTCTTGCCCCAGAATACTACGAAGTAAAGGCGGAACATATAGAAGGCAGTTAAACCGGCTGTTACATACTCAATAAGCCACATCACCTTGTTGTGATGGTAAGCAGCAACCAGGATCTCATCCTTACTGAAGAATCCGGCAAACGGGGGGATACCCGAGATAGCCAGGCATGCAGCCAGAAATGTGATGTGTGTCCATGGCATGTATTTACGCAGACTGCCCATTTTGGTCATCAGGTTGCTGTGAACAGCATGAATGATGGAACCGGCGCCCAGGAACAACAATGCTTTAAACATGGCGTGGGTAAACAGGTGGAACATGGAGGCCATGTAACCCAGTCCGTCTTCGCCACCATAACCTGATACACCCAGGGCCAGCATCATATAACCGATCTGGGAAAGGGTTGAAAAGGCAAGAATTCTTTTTATATCAAACTGCGTACAGGCGATGATGGCTGCAAAGATTGAAGTGAAACCACCTACCCAGGCCACTGCTTCGAGTGCAGTAGGTGCATGGAAATAAAATATAGGGAACATCCTGGCTACCAGGTAAACACCGGCCACAACCATGGTGGCAGCATGAATGAGGGCAGAAACAGGTGTCGGA
>DASQZK010000391.1:0-7845 GCA_035638735.1 Bacteroidales bacterium | reverse complement strand
ATACCTTTCATCCACCTCTCATAATAACTCACGCCAGTGGCCACCTCACGACCCGTTGCTGCATTGGTTACCAGGGCACGAACCGAATCGGTGCCAAAATCAAGACCTAATACTAATGAAGACATAGAAAACAAGTTTTGTTTTTGATTATTTCGTGTCAGACTAGTTTTTTCATGGCATAATAGAGGTCGTTCCACCTGAGTTCATTTTTGAAATCGCGCAGCCTGGTTTCTTCATTTATCAACAGGTATTCTATACCGGCTATGGCGGCAAAATCTTCCAGATAGTCGGCATTGACCGCCTGGCTGAAAACGGAATGATGTGCCCCGCCGGCATAAATCCAGGCAGCAGCGGCTACCTGCAAATCGGGCTTGGGCACCCATAATACACGGGCAACAGGCAACCTGGGAAGCGGGGCGTCCGACGGAACCACTTTGACACGGTTTACCAGCAGGCGGAAACGGTTACCCATATCCATCAATGACGCATTTATCGCCGGACCGGCCGGCACGTTAAAGACGAGACGGGCCGGATCGGATTTGCCTCCGATAGACAAGGGATGAACTTCCAGTGAAGGCTTTTCCGATGAGATACTCGGACATACCTCCAGCATGTGGGCTCCCAACACCTTCATGTTTCCGGGCTGCAGATGATAGGTATAATCTTCCATGAAGGACGTTCCCCCTTCCAACCCTTCCGACATAACCTTTACAGCCCTGACAAGGGCCGCTGTTTTCCAGTCGCCTTCGGCACCAAAGCCGTACCCGTCGTTCATGAGACGCTGTACAGCCAGGCCTGGTAACTGTTCAATACCATGCAGGTCCTCGAATGTAGTCGTGAAGGCTTTGAATCCGCCTGCCTCAAGAAACCGGCGCATGCCAAGCTCTATCCTTGCCGCCGACTCAAGTGCTTTTACCTGATCAACGTTGTTTAACAAGGAGCCGTCGACCTGGTAGGCCGACTTATACGTTTCAACCAGGGTATGAACATCCCCGGTCTTTACGTTTTTCACCACTTCAGCTAAATCTCCTACTCCAAACCCCTGCACAGCAAAACCGAACTGCATACGCGCTTCTACTTTGTCGCCCTCAGTGACGGCAACCTCCCGCATGTTATCGCCAAAGCGTGCTATCTTCATATACCTGAACTCGTGCCAGCCGGCAGCAGCTCTTGTCCAGATACCAATTTTCTCCTGGACGTCCTTTTCTTTCCAGTGTCCGACCACCACCTTGCGTTCAATCTTCATGCGGGTCATCATAAAGCCGAATTCGCGTCCGCCGTGTGCCGACTGGTTCAGGTTCATGAAGTCCATATCGATATGGTCCCAGGGAATGTCGCGGTTAAACTGGGTATGTAGGTGCAGCAGCGGTTTACGCAACATCGACAGGCCGGCGATCCACATCTGGGCCGGTGAGAAGGTATGCATCCATGCAATAAGCCCGATACATGATTGGGCGGCATTGGCCTCGAGACATAATGCGGATATCGACCCCGGATCGGTGAGAACAGGTTTGAACACAACCTTAACGGGAATACACCGTGAGTCATTCAGCTCTGCGGCCAGTTGCCCCGCATTTCCGGCAACTTTCTTCAACGTTGATTCACCATAAAGATGCTGGCTTCCGGTAATAAACCACACTTCAAGTTTTTTTAGATTACTCATATCTTCAACTATTAAGGGTTATCGTTGCCCGCTATTTATCCGTTTTGATGATCGTTACCAGGATCGTCCTGGTCTGCCGGGGCCCGTCAAATTCACACAAAAAGATGTTCTGCCACCTCGACAATCCCATCACACCATCCACAACCGGTATGGTCTCCTGTGGTCCGACAATCCCGGCCTTGAGATGGGAATCGCCATTGTTGTCCTGCCGATCATGTTCCCACACCCCGGCAGGTATAAGCTTACCAAGCAGGTTTACTACATCGGTCTGCACCGAGTCGTCCCAATTCTCCTGGATCATAATCCCTGCCGTGGCTCCCTGTACGTATACATTCACAAGGCCCGTCTGCACCCCGCTTTCGGTAACCACCGCATGAACAAGCGTGGTAATATCGAATAAACCGTTGTGCTTGTCGGTTGTTATCTCTATAGTTTTTTGCATCACAGTCAAATAACCGAAAGTTATCTTTGTTTAAGACTAAAATCCAAGCTAAATTTAAAGCTTATATACAAATAAATAAAATCTAACTACAGGGAAGAAGGTTAGTAAATGAAACAAAAAACATATTCGTGGGTATCCGGCGATAAAAAGAAAATTTTTGCACATTGCTGGAGGCCTGAAGAAGATACTGACAAAACCATACTTTTCGTTCACGGTCTGGGTGAACATAGCGGCCGTTATCAATCATGGGCTGAGCTGTTTACGCAGAACGGTTACAATTTCCTGGCAATAGACCTGCGGGGACACGGCAAGTCTGAAGGCAAAAGAGGACATGCCAGGTCCCTTTCTTTTTTACTCGACGACATTGACCTGATGTACGATAAAGCTGTACGCCTTTTTCCTGACAGCAGGCTTATCCTTTACGGCCACAGCATGGGCGGCAACCTGGTCCTGAACCATGTCATCAGACGGAACCGGCCCATCGATGCTTTGATTGTGACCTCGCCGTGGCTGCGATTGTACAATGAACCCTCGTATGTTACCAGACTCATGGCTGCCATGGGAAAAAGAATTGTTCCCTCGTTAACCATTAAAACACCGTTGCGGCCTGAACAGCTTTCGCATGACCCCGAAGTGGGCAGAAAGTATGTCAACGATGCCCTGGTGCATAATAAGATTTCACTGCGCCTGTTTTTTGAACTCTATGAATCCGGCATTTTCGCCCTGCGCAATATCTATAAGATTAACCATCCTTTCCTCTTGATGCACGGGACTGCCGATACAATAACCTCACCACGTGCCAGTAAAAATTATGTACTGAACACAAGTAAACGAACCCGGCTGAAACTCTGGGACGGCCAGTACCATGAGCTCCATAACGAGTTCATTAAAGACGAGGTGCATCACTACATCGTTGACTGGCTTAATGAATACAAGCTTTGAAAGAATGCCTTTCAGAACGGAAATAAAATTATCGCCTTCGCCTTTCAGGATTAATCATGGGAGTAAAACCCTGTTTACCGGTTCCTGCTTCACGAATAATATTGGCGAACGCCTCAGGGACCTGCGCTTTCCTGTTATTGTGAACCCCTTTGGTGTGGTATATAACCCGCTGTCTGTCAAGCAAAATATCGACCAACTGCTCGCCCGGAAAGTATATACAGGTGATGATCTGGAATATAGCGATGAGTTATGGTTCTCCTTCGATCATCATTCATCATTCTCCGACACCAACAAAGAACGGGTGCTGGACCACATCAATAACGCCCTCACTGCTGCCTCGGATTTGCTATACCAGGCCGATTTTCTTTTGCTGACATTTGGTACCGCATGGGTATACCGGCTTCGCGAAACAGGTGGCATAGTCTGTAACTGTCATAAGATACCCCCGAAAGCTTTCAACCGCGAGCTTCTGAGTGTTGACGACGTGACCAATGCCGGCATTTCCATGATTAAGGCCATCAGGAAAAAAAACCCTTCGGTAAAAATTATCTTCACCATCAGCCCGGTACGTCACTGGAAAGACGGTGCTCATGGCAACCAGGTGAGCAAGGCTGTTCTGTTGCTGGCGGTGGAAAACATCATGAAGCAATTTGGCAGCTGCACTGACTATTTCCCGGCCTACGAATTAATGCTCGATGATCTGCGCGACTACCGCTTCTACGACAACGACCTGGTCCACCCCGACAAGCAGGCTGTTGATTATATCTGGGACAAGTTCAGCGAAACCTATTTTGATGAAGATACCCGGAAACTGAACATGGAGATCAGCCGTTTGATCGACGCCACCAGGCACCGGGTCATGTTTGAAGGAACCGAAAGTCATAAAAAATTCGTCGCATCACAATTACGGAAGGTCAAAGCACTTCAGGCCGCATATCCCGGCATCGACTTCACTCCTATTGCTGCGCATTTCAATTCCCCGGACGATTAAAGCAACGGCAACCCGGCCAATGTAACAAAATGCCGACATCCGGGTTATTCTATGTGAAACCTGATTGACCTGTTTATTTTATGGGACTGTTACTTTTCTATCTTTTTCTTGCCCTTGGCGTATCCTTTCTTTGTTCCATCATGGAATCGGTATTGCTGTCATCCACGCTTACCTTCATCCATGCCAGGGAAGAGAAAGGGGTGAAGGCGGCCAAGTTGCTCAAGAAGTTTAAGCTAAAGATTAACCGCCCGTTGTCGGCCATTCTGACTCTGAACACGGTAGCCCATACCGTGGGAGCCGCCGGAGTAGGCGCCCAGGCGGTGAGGGTATTCGGCGAAGCATCTTTTGGTATTATTTCGGCCATTCTTACTATCCTTATCCTGGTCATCACCGAGATCATTCCAAAAACGATCGGGGCTCTTTACTGGCGTGAACTGGCCCTTCCCGCTGCCAGGATCATTAATTTCATGATCATCATTTCCTATCCACTGGTGATTTTTGCCGAACAGATAACACGATTTATCTCCAGGAATAAAAAGCATCAGAGCGTCAGCCGTGACGAGATCGCCATACTTGCCAGCCTCGGAACAGAGGAGGGTGTTTTCGAAGAGCATGAAAGCAAGGTAATTACGAACATGATAAGGCTGAAGGATGTGAAAATAAAAGAGATCATGACACCACGCACCGTGATGGTAACGGCCGAAGCCGGCATGACCCTGAGGAATTTCTTTAAAAACAAGGATTACCTGACGTACTCAAGAATCCCTCTTATCAGAGATAATATCGATAACATCGCCGGGTATGTCCTAAAAGATGCCGTACTTAGCAGGCTCGCCGACGACCGGCACGATATGAAGCTTATCGAGCTAAACCGCCCTTTCATTGTAGCCTATGAAAATATTGCGGTCCCTGTGGTGTTCGAACAAATGTTATACCGGAAGGAGCATATCGCCCTTGTCATTGATGAGTATGGTGGAACACGCGGACTGGTTACCATGGAAGATATCATCGAGACCCTGTTGGGACTCGAGATTGTTGATGAAAGTGACCGGACAACTGACATGCAGAAACTGGCACTCGAAAAATGGCGCAGACGCAGGAAGAATAAATAATTCGTTCACTTCCTAAGTGATTTGACCCGTTAGATATTTAGATTTACATTTGTGTAACCATCTTTTTGGATTCGGGTCATCTTATTTTGTAACATCCCGCATTACCGTAACGCCTACTTAACAAACCATTTGGAGTGTAAATGTATTAGATAACTCATTTTCTCAGGCAGCCACCGTGGTCAGAAAAAATTAACATCCGACAATAACACCGGCAAGACAGGTATTTTCAATTTACGTTTATTTATTTTTATTTTTTCTTAAACAGAACATAAAAACACACCAACCTGCCAATACGTAATAACATATTCTTACATACTCCTTTACAGATACTTTATACCATTCTTATATTACACATCAGGATATTTTTGTTTAACTTTTTAGCGGTTTTTCGCGATGTTTCGTTGAACAATATTAGAATTCTCCTTGTTTGAAGTACATCAAAGTATAAGGAACATGAAACTGAGAAATACCATACTTGCATTCCTACTTGCGTTGTTGCACCTGGCAGCTGGCCACGCGCAAAACAACGGCGTAATAGAGGGGAGGATTTATAATGCAAAGAACAACGAGCCGGTTGAGTTTGCAACCGTCGCCATATATGGGACCAGCATCGGGTCGATCAGTGACCTGGGGGGTAAGTTCCTTTTTACGGGTCTTAAACCCGGCTACGTTCAACTGGCGGTATCGTCGGTCGGCTTTGAGACCTACGTAACTGACCCCGTACAGGTTACCAATGCCCGTAAGGCTTACATCGAGATCCCGATGAATGAGGCCAATGTAAAACTTGAGGAGATCACCGTAAAAGCCTCCCCATTCAGAAGAAGCGTAGAAAGCCCGGTATCGCTGAGGCGTATCGACCTGGTTGAAATAGAGAAAAGTCCGGGAGGCAACCGTGACATATCAAAGGTGATCCAGTCGTACCCTGGCGTTGCTTCTACCCCGGCTTATCGTAACGATGTGATTGTCCGTGGCGGCGGAGCCAATGAAAACCGCTTCTACCTCGACGGTGTTGAAATTCCGAATATCAACCATTTTGCTACCCAGGGAGCCTCCGGAGGTCCGGTAGGGATCATCAACGTGGACTTTATCCGTGAAGTGGATTTTTATTCCGGAGCTTTCCCGGCTGACAGGGGGAATGCCCTGAGCTCGGTTCTCGAGTTCAAAATGGTGGACGGCAATAAAGACAAACTCAAATTCAAAGGCTCGGTAGGGGCTTCCGACCTGGCACTGACGCTCGACGGCCCTCTTGGTGAAAAAACCAGCTTTATTGCATCGGCCCGCCGTTCCTACCTCAAGTTTTTGTTCTCGGTAATCGGATTGCCCTTCCTTCCAACTTATAATGATTTTCAATTCAAAACAAAAACCCGTTTCAACGAAAAAAACGAGCTGACCATCCTCGGACTGGGGGCTATTGATCAATTCTCTCTAAACCTGGATGCTAATGAGACCGATGAACAGAAATACATCCTGGGTTATCTGCCGGTCAATGAACAGTGGACCTACACGATAGGAGCCGTTTACAAACATTATGGCGACCAGGGTTATGACACATGGGTTCTGAGCCGGAACCACCTCAACAACAGGTCATACAAATACCAGAATAACATACAGGAAGATTCTTTGAAACTTCTTGATTATTCCTCCGATGAAACAGAAACAAAACTGCGCTACGAACACAACACAGACCTGAACAACGGATTCCGGTTGAACTATGGTGCCGGGACTGTATATGCCAGGTATTTCAATTCAACCTTTAACCGGACATTCCTCAATGGTTCGCCGGCAACCATACGTTACAAGTCCACTCTGGATCTTTTCAGGTGGGGAGCGTTCGGTCAGCTCAGCAAGGACTTACTAAACGACAGGCTAACGCTATCCCTGGGTATCCGCATGGATGCGAGCAATTATTCGTCGGAAATGAGCAACATGCTAGACCAGTTTTCGCCACGTTTTTCGGCTTCGTATATGGTATTCAACGATTTCTATCTGAATTTCAACACCGGGAGATATTACCAGCTTCCGCCGTATACCACGCTCGGATATCGTGACTCCGAGGGCAGCCTTGTGAACAGGCAAAACGACCTGACCTATATTTCTGCCGATCATTATGTCGGAGGGATTGAGTGGCGACCAAACAGCTCATCCCGGCTGACTCTTGAAGGATTCTACAAATTTTACCATCATTATCCGTTCAGTGTCACCGATTCGATTTCACTTTCAGGCAAAGGCGCAGACTTTGGCACTTTTGGCGACGAAGAGGTCCTGTCAATTGCTAAAGGAAGGGCTTATGGCGTGGAGCTTCTGTACAGGAGCAAAGAATTTTTCGGAGGGAACCTCATTGTATCGTACACCTTTGTCCGCAGTGAAACGCAGGCGTTCCGACATTCTTTATTAGAAAACGGCGACTGGATACCAACGGCCTGGGATAACCGTCACTTGCTTAACATACTGGCATTAAGGGAATTTAAAAACAACTGGCGTGTCGGTTTGAAATGGCGGTTTGTCGGAGGAGCCCCGTATACACCCTACGATTTGCTGGAGTCTTCGTATGTCCTGGCCTGGGATGCACGCAACCAGGGGACACCGGATTACAACCTCTACAACAATGAGCGGCTTGGAGCCTTCCACCAGTTGGATATACGGATCGATAAGGAATTTTACCTGAGAAAAATCACACTGAACTTTTACGTTGACG
>DASQZK010000390.1:0-2574 GCA_035638735.1 Bacteroidales bacterium | reverse complement strand
AACGTAAACATTTTGTCCGTTGTACGTAAAATTTTTAACTTTCGATGGCATAAGCTTTCGTTTTTAGTTGATAATGAAAAGGTTAAATAAAAACAAAGAAAGCTTATGCCTTTCTCTTTTACAAACATACAGCCTGAAGGGGACTTTCCGAACTTGCTACATTCCATGATATTAGCTAATTACCGGATGTTTACTTTTAATTTAGAGCCTCTCCAATTTGTAACCTGACTTATGAGACAGTCTCTAAATAACCATAACTGGTATTTGCGATGTAATTCCCTTATTGATGTGCTGTTTTCTCTTTAATCCATTCCCTGGCATTTATGAAAGCTTCCATCCAGGGTGTAATCTCATCGCTCTGGCGGTCCTCTGGATACCAGGCGCACTGGTAGGGGAGGAATGCCCGTTCGAGGTGCGGCATCATAGCCAGATGGCGACCGTTGTCGGAACAGATGGCTGCCGTGGCAAAGTCCGATCCGTTGGGATTGCCCGGGTATTCGTCGTAGGAATAGGTTATGGGAATGTTATACTGGTCTTCACCACCGGGAAGTGTAAAACGTCCTTCACCGTGCGCGACCCATACTCCCAGTGTATTGCCGGAAAGACTTTTGAGCATCACCGAATTATTCGGTTGAATATCCACATTCAGGAAAGCCGACTCAAACTTATGCGATTTGTTGAAGTTCATTTGTGGCGCGGCCTCATGACGGGGATATATCAGGCCCAGCTCAACCATAAGCTGGCAGCCGTTGCATACACCGAGGCTGAGTGTATCGTTCCTTTTATAGAAATTGTCGAGTGCCAGCCTGGCTTTTTCATTATACAGGAAGGCACCGGCCCAGCCTTTGGCCGAACCCAGCACGTCAGAGTTTGAGAAGCCGCCGACAAAGACAATCATGTTAACATCGGCCAGGTCTTCCCGCCCGGCGATAAGATCAGTCATGTGAATGTCTTTGACGTCCATTCCGGCAAGATGCAGGGCATAAGCCATTTCCCTGTCACCGTTAACGCCTTTTTCCCTGATGATAGCAGCCTTAATGCCCGATTTTTCAATGCGGCTGTGCGAAATGCCGTAATTGGCCATTTTACCGGAAAAGGAGCCGGCTGAAAAGGAGAGGGGCTGTGATTTGAAATTCATGAACCGTTCCAGTGCCAGCTCTTTTCCACTCTGGTTACGGTCAAGAAGGTATGAGCTGACATACCATTTTTCGCGGAAATAGTCAATGTCGAGGTTGAATGAATCATGATACGTCCTGATATCTACTACCCGTTGTCTGGTCGGTTTGCCGATGATCTCGTAATCGATGTCGGCCTCGTCGAGGGGTTTGAGGATATTCGCATTTTTCACCTGGATAACAATACCCGGATTTTCGGAGAATAGAAGTTTAAAGGTATCATGTTCGTCCAGCCGTGTCATGTCTATATCGAGGCCTCCGTTTGTATTTGCGAAACACATCTCGAGAAGGGTGGTAATCACTCCTCCGGCCGATATATCGTGCCCGGCCATGATGTTACCTTTGGCGATCAAGGCCTGGATAACGTTAAATGCTTTAACGAAATAGCCGGCATCGCGTACGGTAGGAGCATCATTGCCAACGGCATTTACTATCTGGGCAAAGCTGCTGCCACCCAGTTTGTGATTGTCGCGCGAGAGATCGATATATACGAGTATTGACGCGGTATCATTTTTTATGACCGGATCAACAATAAGTTTAACGTCTTCTACTTCGGCTGCTGCCGAGATAATGACCGTGCCGGGTGCATACACAACTCCGTCCTTGTATTTCTGGGTCATTGAGAGTGAATCTTTACCAGTGGGTATATTTATACCGAGTGCTATGGCAAAGTCGCTGGCTGCTTTAACGGCATTATACAGACGGGCATCCTCGCCCGGATTTTTGGACGGCCACATCCAGTTAGCAGAAAGGGAAATACTTTTGATATGGTCGGTCAGGGGAGCCCAGATAATATTGGTCAGCGCCTCGGCAATAGCGAGGACGGATCCGGCAGCCGGATTAATAAGTCCGGCAACCGGGGCGTGACCGATGGAGGTGGCATAACCCTTTTTGCCTGTGAAATCCAGGGCGACGGCGCCAAGGTCATTAAGTGGAAGCTGGATTTCACCTGCACATTGCTGGCGGGCAATTTTACCGGTCACTGAACGGTCGACCTTGTTGGTGAGCCAGTCTTTGCAGGCCACTGCCTCTATTTGCAAGAGGTTCGTAAGGTATTTCTCGAAGTTGGCCGGCTCGTATCCGGGACTGTCAAATGATTCGGTCTGCGAGATGTCGTTCATGATGGTGCGTGGCGGGTTGCCAAACATGTCGGTGAGTTCCAGGTCAATAGGATTCTGCTTATCACCGGTATTTTCGAATGAAAAGCGGTGGTCGCCGGTAACTTCACCGATCACATACATGGGTGCGCGTTCCCGTTCGGCAATTTTCTTAAGTGTTTCAATGTCGACCTTGTGCATGACCAGTCCCATGCGTTCCTGCGACTCGTTTCCGATAATCTCTTTGTCAGAGAGGGTAGGGTCACCAACAGGCAGACTGGCAAGGTCTATCTTACCGCCGG
>DASQZK010000389.1:0-5513 GCA_035638735.1 Bacteroidales bacterium | reverse complement strand
TTTGACCCGACAAGGCTCAGTGATGCCCCGTAAATCGGTGTATTACTCAGAATTTTTATCGGAAGATCATAGGTAAGAGACAATTCCCTTAATTTCACATAACTGGCATCATAAATAAAAGCTGAATTGGGATTCCTGGCCCAGCCGGCATACCTGTAATCGTTACCTTCTATCCTGGTGGTATTCTGTGTGCCATCTTCTGTTACCCCGTCAAGGATCAGTCCGCCACCTCCGTCAGCGTCGTTAGCATTTCTGACCTGGTTGCCCAGGTCATTTATAAACACCGTCTCGGGATAAAGACCTGTACCCTGTCCATACCACTGATCGAGGGAGAAAATACTGCCCCCGTGCTGAATATCAATGAGTGCACGCAAAGAGATGTTTTTGTAGGCAAAGGTATTCAGGATACCCCCGGTCCAGTCGGGCTGGATAGTCCCAAGCACTATATCGGATGTTCCGGTAAGTTCGTAGTAACCGTTCGATCTGACAATCGGTCTGCCTGTGGTTTCTTCATAGACGAAGTCGGACCCCTGGATAGCTCCGTAGGGTTCACCAACGCGGGCATTCACCGAAACACCTCCCTGTAGGGATATTGGGTTAATCCTCAGGTTTTCAAGCCCGAGGGCAAGTGATTTCACCTTGTTCATGTTCCTGGCCCAGTTGAAGGATATATCCCACACAAAGCCCGACATCCTGACCGGTGTAAGGTTCAGGGTAAGTTCAATACCCTTGTTTTCCATTTCACCTGCATTCAGGTATTTTGACGAATAACCTGTGGCATAGGAAACGGCCACCGGGGTAATCAGGTCAACCGTATTGGTCTGATACAAGGAAAGGTCAAATCCGACCCTGCTTTTCAGGAAGTTCATGGCCAGACCGCCTTCAATACTCTTGGTCCTTTCGGGTTTGAGATCCTGGTTGTTTTTGGTATTATCAACCGATACCAGAGGATTGCCGGCAAAAGGAGCATAAGGCCTGTATGTATCGTCTACACTTCCCCAGGGAGCTCCGGACCCTACTTCTGCATAACTCAGCCGCAATTTACCGAAAGAAAGCCAGCTTGCGTCAACCAGTTCAGAAAATAAGAAGCTGGTAGAGATTGAAGGATAGTTATAACCCCAGTTATCTTTAGGCAGAGTGGATGATATATCGCGTCTGAACGTCCCGTCAAGGAAAATAAGACCTTTAAAATCGAGTGACACGCTGCCGAAATATCCATTAACGCCAACACGCTGGAGATCCTCTTCAGGCGGGAGCATCGGGTTGGCACTGTTACTCAGGGCATAGACTTCGGGAACACTCAGTCCGCCGTTGGTAGATTCAAACACCTGGTCGAGCCTGGTACGTCTGATATTGGTCCCGATAAAGGCTGTCAACGTCAGGTTCTCCCCAAACGACTTATTGATGTTAGCCATCATATCGAGGTTGGTTTCGGCAAAAACCCTGGAAAACCGGGAGTAACCGGAAGTTACATCCGGCCTGTCAACGCCAAGTTCACCGGCTACAGAACCGACAGCCTTCCGTTCCTCCTGAAGGGTATTATAGGAATCGACGGAGAACCGGCCCATGAAACTCAGCCACGAAGTGGCCGTCCAATCGAGTTGGGTATAGCCAATCAGGCGATCCCTCCCGTCGGATTCGTAGTTCTCATAACGCACCCAGTAAGGATTATCCCAATATATCGGGGTCCCGTCATCCCAAGCTGTCCGGTTCCAGGACATGTTTTTCCCGGTGTTGTCGTAAAGATCTTTCTGTTCCTGAACATCAACATTCAACTCGTACCACTGCCTGAAGGAGCTCAGGATGTTATCGCTGTAACCCGTCGAGTTACGCCCCTTGGCCGATTCGTTAATATAGTTTGCCGAGGCCGACACCTTCAGGTTCTTGACGAGGTTATAGGAGCCGTTCAGTGAAACATTGTTCCTGTCCAGCTTGCTGTTAGGCATAACCCCTGTTTGCGACAGGTTTGTATAGCCAAGCCTGAACGTCGATTTCTCGTTGCCCCCGCTTACATCAATACTATTTGTGTAAGATACAGCTGTCTCAAAAAATGTCGTAGGATCATTTTTTGCCATTATCCAGGGCCGTGCCTGACCGTAGTAGGGCGACTCGGGATAAAAAGCATCATAATGATAAACCATGAGGCTCGGGTCGTAAGCCTGCCCGTAAGAGGCATCTTCATACATGGGAACCACGAGCTCGTCGACACCGTCGTCGTTAATATCTATCGATTCAAGTCCGGTATAAGGCGCATCTCCATAATAGGGACCGTAACCTGCCCCGTATTTTTTCTGGTAGGTCGGGAATGTGCTCTTGTCAATGGTCCCAAATGTTACATTTGAATTAAGGGTTACCCCGATGAGTTTGCCCGGCGTGACCGAACCCTTCTTAGTGGTGATCATGATCACACCGTTGGAGGCCCTTTCACCATAAAGGGCAGTGGCAGCAGCTCCTTTCAGGATGCTGATGGATGCAATGTCATTGGGATTGATATCCGATGCTGAGTTCCCAAAGTCATAACCGCTCCTACCCGACACCTGGCCATCATTATTTGTATTCGCATTATTTATCGGTACACCATCAATGACGAACAAAGCCTGGTTTGAACCATACAATGATCGCGATCCACGTATGGTGACATTGGTGGAACCACCAAGGTTCCCGGTAGACCGGATGTTTACTCCCGCAGCCTTGCCCGATAAAGCATTGATAAAGTTGTCACTTTTTACGGTGTTCAGCTGATCTCCATCTACTTCCTGCACCGAATAGCCCAGCGACTTCTTAGCTCTGGATACACCCAGGGCTGTAACTACAACTTCATCAAGCTCACCGATCTCCTGTTCCATTAAAACGTTGATCTCAGTCCTCCCGTTAACAGGTATGTCCTGCGTTTTCATCCCGATAGAACTAAAGATCAGCGATGCATCTGATGGTACTGTTATCGAGTATTTACCAGACACATCAGTAGCTGTTCCTGTTACCGTCCCCTTCACCACAACCGACACACCCGGTAAAGGACCACCATCCGTTTTGTCTGTAACCGTTCCGGTAACTTGTATCTCCTGCCCCAACAAGGATGAAAATCCCATAAGCAAAAGACATACAAATAGAATTGTAAACTTTTTCATAGATAAAAGATTTAGGGTTTAAAATAGGTTAGCGAAGAAAATTTGAAAAAATAGAGACAGAGAGTCATAAGAGGAAATCTCCCCAGAAATAGCAAAATCGTGTATGTCCTATTTCCCGGAACCATTGATTGTTTTTTAAAAAATCATGAAATCAATGATTTGTAAAAATTATGAAATTTTAACCTATTTAGATTGGTTTTTTAATTTTATTTCTTATGCATTTGTCCGAAATTGACATAAATATACGCCACGAAGTCGCTAAAATATAAATAATCACATCCCCATTTGTGCTACTATTACATTGAATTACTGATCTATACACATACTCTTGCGTCCCAATTTCACATCTTTATGAGTCCATAATATTTTTTTATAATACCAATATGTTATACAACATTTTTATAAATAATTTTTTAACATTTTTGTTATTCTTTTCACAATACATTGCAATAAAGTCTTTTATCAAATAAAATAAATAGTGAACCAAGATCCTGCCGGAGTATTTAAAATCCAGTCCTGAAGCGGCCCAAACATTTTCAGGAATCCGTTTTCAGCAACAAAACTGTTATGTAATATCCCGATATCGTAACTATTACACAATTATTTCCCGATCTTTAAGCCCGTAGTCAAAAACCCTTAAAACATTGTTTATGAGCAGGATTATCGAATGTGTTCCCAATTTTTCAGAAGGCCGCGATATGGCTGTGATAGAGCAGATCACGGCGGTGATCAAATCTGTGGAAGGTGTGAAACTCCTTGATGTTGATCCTGGAAAAGCTACAAACCGGACGGTTGTAACATTCACCGGTGACCCTGAAAATGTGGTTGAAGCAGCATTCATGGCCGTAAGGGCAGCCACCGGGCTTATCGATATGACGCGTCATCATGGTGAACATCCCCGTTTCGGAGCCACCGACGTATGTCCGCTTATCCCGGTATCGGGTGTATCCATGGAAGAGACGGTTGAGTACGCCCGCCAACTGGGAAAACGAATCGGCGAAGAGCTTAATATTCCCGTTTATTGTTATGAGAATGCTGCCTTTACCGCGGAGAGAAGAAACCTGGCTTCCGTCAGGTCCGGGCAATACGAAGGTCTGAAGGAAAAATTATCCGACCCGGCATGGAAGCCGGATTTCGGAAAGGCGAGTTTTAATCCGCAGGCCGGAGCAATCGCCGTTGGAGCGCGGGATTTTCTCGTGGCTTATAACATCAATCTAAATACGACATCAACACGCAGGGCGAATGCCATAGCTTTTGATGTGCGCGAAAAAGGAAGGGTAAAACGGAAAGGCGATCCACTTACCGGTGAAATAGTTAAAGATGAAAACGGCAAGCCTGTCTACACACCCGGCACCCTTAAATCGGTGAAAGCCATCGGCTGGTATATCGAAGAATATGGCATAGCCCAGATATCAATGAATCTGACTAATATATCGGTTACCTCCATACATGAAGCTTTTGACGAGGTCAGTCGGAAGGCTCTAGATCGCGGAATACGGGTTTCCGGCTCAGAACTGGTGGGGCTGGTACCTCTGAAAGCAATGCTCGATGCCGGTAAATACTTCCTCAGGAAACAGAAACGCAGTACCGGGATCTCCGATGAAGAAATTATAAAAATTGCCGTAAAATCTCTGGGCCTGGATGATCTGTATCCATTTATGGCCGAAGACAAGATTATCGAATACCGGATGCAAAAGGGTAACAGGGAACGAAAACTCGTTGATTTCAGTCTGGAAGCATTCATGCACGAAACAGCCTCCGAGTCGGCGGCACCCGGAGGCGGATCGGTCAGTGCTGCGCTTGGGGCACTGGGAACGGCTCTGGGAACCATGGTCGCCAACCTGTCGGCACATAAACGCGGATGGGACGACCGATGGGAAGAATTCAGCAACCAGGCCGATAAGGGAAAGTCTATCCAGGAAGAATTGCTAAAGCTGATCGATGAAGACACCAGGGCCTTTAACCGGATTATGGACGCCTTTAAACTTCCAAAAAAGTCGGAAGAGGACAAGAAGAGCCGCAAGGCAGCTATCCATGAGGCCACTATGCATGCGATCTCCATACCTTTCAAAGTTATGAAGACTGCCTACATGGCCTATGACCTCCTGGAAGCCATGGCCGAAAACGGAAATCCGAATTCAGTATCTGATGCCGGTGTAGGAGCCCTCGCCGTGCGTTCAGCCATCAGGGGTGCCTGGCTGAACGTGCGCATCAATACAAAAGGCTTCGACGATGAAAATTTCCTGGATGATATCCTGACCGAAGGTGCTGAAATCGTCAATAAATCGGACCAGCGTGAAGCCCATATCCTGAAAATTGTGGAAAACAAATTGGGGGATTGAATGCTTTGGCATAACAATAAATAATGCCGTCAAAACAGGAGCA
>DASQZK010000388.1:0-2201 GCA_035638735.1 Bacteroidales bacterium | reverse complement strand
CGGATGCCAACACCGGGATAACCAAAACCACCGAAATACACAACCTGATCGAAGATCTGACCGGCGAGATACGTATTGATGAACCGTCGAATAAATCGGGACTGAAAGATTATCCTCAATACCCGGTTTTCAGCAGCAGGGAAGACTCGTATGTTTATTTCGACAGCCCGTCTATTCAAAACGGGGTATACCACAGGAATCGGGTCTTCTTTGAAATATATTCCTTCAACGTAGACAGTCTTGACAACTTCAGCAGAGCGGGTATGAAGTTGAAGGGGATGTTTGAATCCGGCGGCATGCTGCCACCCATTGAACAGACACTTACCCTGCAGGCCGATAATTCACTGGGATTCTTCTACAGTACTCCGGAAAACGGTATCCCTGTTTACAACGGCAAAGGAACCTTCTACCACGATGTCGAAATGAGCAGTAACGGCCTGCACGGATCCGGAAAGCTTGAATATCTGTCGTCGACTACCTTCTCAGACGATTTTCTTATGCATCCCGATTCATTGATGGCCCTGGGAAGAGAATTTAGTATAAGAGAACAGGTACAGGGGACGTCCTTTCCTGAGGTGTCGTCTAAAAATGACAAGATAAGATGGCTCCCCCAAAAAGACCGGTTTTATGCTTACCGGCAGGATGTTCCATTTACCATGTATAACGATACCACCCTCCTGAGAGGGGATTTGTTGATCGAGCCCTCTGGTTTGTCAGGAAAAGGGACTGTCGACATGGTATCGGCCAGGGTTAAATCGGATAACTTTCGTTTTGTCGCTAAGAATATCCTTGCCGATTCGTCTGCATTTATGCTCAACTCGCTTGTAAGCGACGCTATTGCCATTAGTGCCGACAATGTAAAGTCCAATGTTAACCTGGCGGATAATACCGGTGAATTTTATTCAAATAAGGATTACACACTCGTCAGTTTCCCGGAAGTCAGGTACGTGTCTAACCTTGATTTCTTTAAATGGGATATTAAAGCTGAAAAGATTGAGATGGGCCTGAATAAGCCAGTCAAAGCAGGGCTGTCGGGCGTGACTGACAGTTTGAGCGGTCCGCGCTATATATCTGTAAAACCCAGCCAGGACTCACTGAATTTTGTTGCACCACTCGCCATTTACGATTACCGTCAGAGCCTTTTAAATGCAAAAAATGTCCCATATATCCGGGTAGCCGATGCCAGGATCTATCCCGACAATGGTGATGTTGTTATTCGCAAGAATGCACAGATGCAAACTCTGGCTAAAGCAGGCATTGTGGCTGATATAGAACATCAATATTATTCCTTATACGGTGCATCAGTTACCATTAACAGCAGTAAGGATTACTCGGCAAGTGCCTATTACGACTACCTTGATTTGAGTGGTGTACCCCAGGAAATCCTGTTCAAGCGCATAAGCGTCGACAGTACACTCCAAACTACAGGCAGTGGTGAGCTTAGTCTGCTTGATACTTTCCGGCTGAGTCCTTTTTTCGAGTACCAGGGAAAGGTCAGACTCGAAGCACGTGAGCCGGAACTGTTCTTCGATGGCGCAACCAGGCTGGTCCATGACTGCAGCCCCGGGAAAGGCTGGTTGAAATTCAAGGCCTCGATTAATCCCGACAGTGTAATGATACCGGTTTCAGAGGCCCCACTGGATATTAACCTAAATCCGGTGTACTTCGGTAATTTTATTACCCGCGACTCAGCGCATATCTATACGGCTTTTGCTTCCGGCCGTCGAGATTTTTTTGATGCCCTGGTTACAACCGCCGATGGCTTTCTCAGGTATGACCGTTTTGCAGAACGGTACGAGGTGGCTCCGTTGGAAAAACTTGCCGATAAAACGGCCCCGGGGAATATTTTCGCCCTCGACAGGGTTGCTTGTAAGACATATAGCGAGGGACAGATCAATTACCAGGTTAATTACGGCCAGTTAAACATGACAAGTGTCGGTCAGGCCAGCCAGGATCTGAAAACCGATACGTTCTCAACGAAAGCGGTGATTGCCCTGGACTTTTACTTCTCGCCAGAAGCCCTGTCTGAATTCGGACGGGAGCTCGACAGCCTGCCATCACTGGCACCCTACGACCTCACCGACCCGTTTTACCGGCAGTCGCTTACCGAACTGGTAGGCACAGAGGCTGCGAAGCGAATGGAAGCAGATATGAGTCTTTATGGTGAATACCGCACAATTCCGAATGCATTCAAAAAAACA
>DASQZK010000387.1:0-6379 GCA_035638735.1 Bacteroidales bacterium | reverse complement strand
GCTGGTCTTTTCGCCATCCAAAGACCCAGGCTCACCGTATGCTTTCATGGCTGCCGGCCCGTTCTCGGCCGGTGAGGAACAAAGAGCACGTGACCTGGATGTTCCCTTTTCCAACCCGGAAGAGGCCCTCTCGGCTTTTTCCGTCAACTGGGTGCCAAAGGAACGCTCGCTTACGGCCGGGAACCCCGCTTTTGAGGTTGCCTGGAGCAATTTTGACAAAGCCCTGCCATATCAACCGTCGAAGGTCCATGATATCGACCTGGATGCTTCCAATGGTGGCACGGCTCTCATTTTCGATATGGGCGGCAAGAAACTCGGCCGATTCTTCATCGATTACCAAGCGCCTGAAGGCACAACGATAGACGTGGCTTTCACCGAAGATATGCACCGTGGAAGGCCCTGGATACTTAAGCGTTTTGGTATATATACGGCTGCGCGGACCATCGCTCCAGGCGGAAAAGCCCGCTTTGAAACCTTCAAGCCCTATGGACTGCGATACCTCCAGGTCAATATCAAAAGTCCGGGAGGACCGGTGCACATTGCGAAAACCGGCGTGGTGAACCAGGTATACCCATTTCAAAAAACAGGCAGTTTTACCTGTTCCGACCCGATGATGAACAGGATATGGGAACTTGGGTGGCGTACACTGCGGGTATGCGCCGAGGATTCCTACACCGATACACCGTTCCGTGAACGTGGCCTCTACGCCGGTGATGCCCTGCCCGAATATGCGATAACACTGGCCACCAGCGGCGACTCACGACTGATAAAACGCAGCGTGGGCATGTTTGCCGATATGTACCGCGACCTGATGACACCGGGCGCCGAAAAGGTGAAAGACAACGTCAATGCGATGGGTGACTTTCCGCTCATTACGCTCCAGTTTTATGCCTGGGCCTTTAGCAGGACCGGTGATACCGACTTTGCCAAAGAATACTACAACGGCTATAAAAATATGGTTGAGACGTATCTCACCAGCCGAACTGACAACGGCTTGTTTAAAACAAAAGGGGCGTTTATTGAATGGACCCAAATCGACAGGCAGGCAACACTCACCACCATGCAGTCACTGATCATACGCAGCATGAAAACCATGGCGTGGGTTGCCGGTAAACTCGGAAAAACCGAAGATCAAACCTATTTTAACCAGGAAGCTGATAAATCGACCAAAACAATGCGCAAGCTCTGCTGGGATAATCAGAAAGAAGCCTTCCGTGACGGTTTTAAAAACGGGAAGCCTATCGACCACTATTATCCCATATCAAGTGCCTGGCCGGTACTTTTTAACCAGACAACCGCTGGTGAGGACAGTCTTCTTAAGAAACACTTCGTGAATACACTCACCGACATTGGAGATGTCGACAGAAAGCGCCAGATAACCCGTTACGGCAGCTTTTACGGACTGGGTGCACTCTACTCTCTGGGTATGGAAGACCTGGCTGAATCGTTCATCCGTAAATATTGGTCACCCATGATCCTTAAATATGACGACACGGCCTGGGAGAATTTTGGTGACGGTTCCGAAGATGAAGGACAGGGCACACTGAGTCATGCATGGAGCGGTTCTCCGACGTACTATCTTTCTACCAGGGTGCTTGGTGTGCATCTGGGCTACCCCGACTTTACTGATCCCGATTCGGTGATCATTGCTCCCCAGACCTCGACCATTACATGGGCCCGGGGAGCCGTACCCCATCCAAAAGGTGTTATACGTGTCGACTGGCAGCTTAGAGGCGATATTCTTTTCCTCGATTACAAAGCGCCTGCCGGCGTGAAAGTAGACGTGAAACCCGCAGGAATGCTCGCAGAAAAAAAACTGGAGTTGAATACCAGGGACATTTTTAACTAATTATGACTACATTAAGGGAACCTTATTTATGACATCCGTAAGTCATGCCGGCGTTTTTGTCATTAGAAGCCTTTTGTAAATGCCTATAACTGAAAACACGATCGTATGAAAAAACTTTTGCTGATACTCGCAACCTTTGCTGCCATGGTATCCTGTAAACAAACAGGTACGACAAAAACCACGGGGCATTACAGTTCCTTTTCCGACATTAAAGGACTGTTTGCCGATCCTCCTGCCGAATTCAGAACTGTACCATTTTGGGTATGGAACGAAGCGGTTACACGGGAGATGATCGATGAGCAGTTGCTGGATTTTAAATCCAAGGGTTTTGGGGGCGTCTTTGTACATCCCCGTTACGGTCTCCTTACCGGTTACATGACCGATGAATGGTACAGCCTGGTCAAATATGCTACCGAAAAGGCGAAAGTCCTTGGAATGAATCTCTGGCTTTATGATGAAAACTCCTTTCCGAGTGGTTTCGCTGGCGGACATGTCCCTGCAGAAATGCCTGAATCATATAATAAAGGAGTGGCTCTTCAATTGCATGGAATGAATGTACTCGACCTTGACACCACGAAGGTTTATCCTCATGTTTACAAGATAGAAGACGGGAAAGCAAAAGATATTACCACAGAAGTGAAGTCTTATTTGGGGAAATCCGGCGACTTTAAAGTGCTTGAGCTGACTTTTTATCCCAAATCCAAATGGTATGCGGGTTATTCTTATGTTGACCTTCTCTACAAAGGTGTCACTGAGAAATTTATCGATGTGACCATGAAGGGCTATGAAAAGACTATTGGGAATGAATTCGGAACGGTGGTTCCCGGGATTTTCACCGACGAGCCAAATATTAACCCTCCCGGTAGGCGAGCGATACGCTGGACGCCCGATTTGTATTCAACCTTCAAACAGACCTGGGGATATGACCTCGGGGCTAACCTGCTCAGTCTCTTTGAAGAGACCGGAGACTGGCAGAAAATCAGGCACGACTATTATGCCGTATTACTCAATATGTTTGTTGACCGTTGGGCCAAACCATGGCACGACTATACGGAGAAGGAGAACCTTAAATGGACCGGTCATTACTGGGAACACGGCTGGCCAAATCCTGTTCACGGCGGCGACAATATGGCTATGTATCCCTACCACCAGGTGCCAGCCATCGATATGCTGTTCAATACAGTAACGGAACGCCCCGACCAGTTTGGCAATGTGAGAGCAGTAAAGGAACTTGCCAGTGTGGCGAACCAGTTCGAACGCAACAGGGCTCTTAGTGAGACTTATGGCGCTTCAGGATATGAACTCGACTTTACTTCTATGAAACGCAACGGCGACTGGGAATATGCCCTCGGGGTTAACCTGATGAACCAGCACCTGTCTTACCAATCAATGCTGGGTGACCGCAAGCACGATTTTCCCCAGACATTTTCGTACCATGCACCCTGGTGGAATGATTATCGGGTAGAAGCCGACTATTTCGGTCGCTTATCACTGGTACTCTCTTCCGGTAAACAAATCAATAATACAGTAATCATTGAGCCGACCACAACAGCCTGGATGTTCTTCCAACCAGCTTCGGACAATAAAAAACTGATGCGCGTTGAAAAACAGTTCAGAGGATTGATAGACGGTCTTGAGCGACATAAAATCGAATATGACCTGGCATCGGAGAAAACCATGAAAGACTTCGGTAAGGCTGCCGACGGTTTACTTACCGTAAGTTCAAAATCTTATGACTTGGTCGTTCTCCCCGGGAGCCTGCTCAATGTAGAAAGCTCTACGGCCGATTTACTCAAAGATTTTCTGTCATCGGGAGGAAATATCCTTGCTTTGGGCGTTCCGCCTACATTTGTCGACGGTGTTGTCTCCGACCGAATGAAGAACCTTAAAAATAAATACAGCAAGAGCTGGTTTGAGGCTAAAAGCCTTGATGATCAGGCGGTACTGCAGATGTTAGATAACGGGGTGATCCACATTGACGATGCAGAGGCAAAAGCCGACAGTGTTTACTATATGAGACGGACCCTCGATGACGGTCAGGCTATTTTCTTTGCCAATTATCAGAGGGGAGCAGTTAAAGATTTTATCGTGTCCATGTCCGGGTTTAAAGATATTGTTGAAATGGATGCCAGGGACGGGAAATATTACAATGTATCTTTTACTAAGAAAGGTAAAACCATTTCATTCCCTGTCCACCTGGATGACGCCGGCAGCAAGCTATATTTTGCTTCACCCGGAAAAATAAAGGTTGAAAGAGATGACCGGGATAACTGGACCCCTTCCAAAGAGATCGAAACACAAAAGTCCGAAGTGCAACGGATGAGTCCAAATGTAGTGTCACTCGACTATTGCTACCTTGATTTTCCGGATGTGAAAAATGACGGAGATACGCTGTATTATTTCTACGTAGCCCATGATAAAATTTTCCGGCATTATGGTTTCCGGGATAACCCGTGGGTCTCATCGAGTCAGTTTAAGACCTATATCCTCGACAGGGATACTTTTGGGATTAATACCGGTTTTACGGCCACTTTTCCGATTAGTGTGGAAGAAAATACCAACGTTTCAGACATCAATGTAGTTGTTGAACGACCTGAATTGTATACGGTAATGGTGAACGGGCACAAGCTTGAACAGGAGGATACAGAATGGTACCTTGATAAAGGCACCGGGGTTTTCCCTGCGGGAGCTTACATGAAGGAAGGCGAAAACCTCATTGATGTCATTGCCTCACCTTTTTCGGTGAAAATGGAATTGGCACCAGTTTTTCTGATTGGTAATTTTGGTGTCGTGCCGGCCCGCAGGGGATGGAAAATCACTTCAGAGATGCCCGTCGTATACGGTTCATGGAAGGATATGGGCATGCCTTTTTATCCCAATAAAGTGGAATATACCAAAATGGCTGATTTAAAATCCGGTGTTAAAACCAGGGTTGTGCTGGCTAAGTGGAACGGTAGCTGTGCATCAGTAAGTGTGAATGGACAGCTGGCCGATGTACTGGCATGGCCTCCGTTCGAATCGGACATAACACCGTATTTAAAAGACGGTGAAAACAGGGTGACAGTGACCGTTACTGGAAGTCTTAAGAACCTGATTGGTCCCTTTCATTTCGTAAAAACGAAAGGCATAGCTACACCGTGGAGCTTTAAATACGCACCCGGGCAACAACCATCGGGTTCCGACTACGATATGGTCGATTACGGGCTGTTTGAAAGCTTCAAAATCATGACCGAATAAAACATAATATCGCTATAATACTGGCAATCTGTTTATTATGCAAATTACCGGCGATAAACAGGTCTCATACAGATGAACTGTCCGGGGCTTTCGTGATGGAACACTGAATTCTAATAGTACAACAAAGAGATGAAATCGAGCAGACTACTACCAGTTATTGCTATTGCAGGTCTGATAACATCATGCACTCAGCAACCGGATAATAAGGATAAGACAATGATAGGCGAGGAGAGGGGTAATACGGCTCTTTACTCTGCCAATGCCTCACAGTACGGTATCGCTTATCCGGAAACATTTATCACAATGCAGAATCGTCAAGGTATGCGCCTTGAACTCAACCTGAACCAGCAGCGCCTCCAGTTATGGATATCTCCCAAAGCCGGCAAGTCACTTGGTTATTTCGACAGGAATTTCTCTAACCGGGAAGATCATTGTGATGTGTTTGATAAGATTTCATTCCCCGGTATTTCCCTTGATGATTTTATATCGTGCGATTATGATCCTTTCTATTCGGTGGTCAGATTCAAGAACCAGACTATGCATATTCTGAACCTGACTGACCAGCCGGCGGTAATGATATGGTTCGATAATCCCGCCGGGGTTGATTTCAAGTCGGATAAATCGGACTTGTTGGCTGAAAAAAGTCCCTCCTCATTTGTTGTTTCCCACAAGGACAGGGGTTATACTTTTCATTTCGCGGCTGTGACTGGTAAGGGAAGCGGCACATTTACGCATATGCTGGCGGTGGATCGCGGGCGAAGTATCTATGCCAGGGCATCTCTCGATGCCGGGCAACCGATTGTTATTTCCGGGGAGCTGGAGGAATCGTCTCCGGAACTGATAGCTAAGGATCTGGCCGGTATGGATCCGCTCTCACTGACAAAAGAAAATGAAGCAAACGTTGACCAGGCCGTCAGTTACGGCCTGGTGAGCTTTAAGGATCAGCCCGAACTGCAGGAAATAAGCGATCTGAACCGTAAAATAGCATGGTCAATGCAGGATGAAAACGGGGCCATGCGCTCATCGTCGAAATATATCTATTACCTTATCTGGTTCCGCGACGGCGGCATGAATACTGCTCACCTGGCGCACTCTGGATGGACAGACCCGGCAGAATCGCAGGCCAGGATTGCCCTTCAAAACCCGAACATCTCCACTGAAGACCCGAAAGGTAAATTTTTCGGACAGCTTATGGCCGGGCCGATAACCAAGTGGGAAGAAGACGGACTTTTTTACGTGGTATGGCCGGCTTTCGAACATTGGACTATGACCGGCAACGACGAATTCCTGTCA
>DASQZK010000386.1:0-2174 GCA_035638735.1 Bacteroidales bacterium | reverse complement strand
ACATTCACAATTCTTCTCACAGCTCTGATATTAGTTAATGCTGGTTTAAAACCCGGTGACAATGCTGTGGAATTTTCACTGAAAAATGTGGATGAAACAGTCGTTTCCCTATCCGACTATAATGACCAGAAGGGAGTTATCCTTGTATTCACATGTAATCCATGTCCATTTGCAAAAGCTTATGAAAATAGAATAATGCAGCTTCATGAAAAATATGCCAGTGAAGGTTTTCCAGTTGTTGCCATTAACTCGAATGATGCTGAAATATCTCCGGAAGATACGTTTGAAAAAATGAAAATCAGGTCGGACGAGAAAGGATATCCATTTCCTTATCTTAAAGATGATTCCCAGAAGGTGTACAAGGCTTACGGAGCCACCCGCACACCTCACATATACCTGCTTGAAAAGAAAGGCAATAAATTTAAGGTGGCTTACATTGGTGCCATCGATAATAATGCAATGGATGCAAAATCCGTTACTGAGAAATGGCTTGAAGATGCCATCAGTTCCGTTCAAAGCGGTGAGAAACCTTCACCCGCCACAACCAAAGCGGTTGGTTGTACTATAAAAACTAAAGGCTAATATTGCAATCACCTGTTTTTAAAATGTATTTAAGCCGGAGATTATTCTTCCGGCTTTTCTATTTTTGTACAAATTATTTAGATGGAACATATAGTAATTACAGGTGGATCAAGAGGTATAGGGAAAGCAATGGCTCTGGAATTCATGAGAAAGGGATGCACGGTTACTATTTCTGGTCGAAATCCTGAAACACTCAAAACCGCTGAAGATGATCTGGTTAATAACAGTGAAACCGGAGAATGCCACAGTTACGTTTGTGATGTTACAAGACAGGAAGATCTGGAGATGTTGTGGGACAAAGCCTCCTCAGTCAGGCCGGTTAATATCTGGATAAACAATGCGGGGGTAAATCATATCAATTATCGATTCCATGAACTTGAATATGATGTAATTTCCAGCGTAATTGATACCAACATCAAAGGAACGGCCATGGGATCGAAAGTAGCAATCACCGGAATGTTAAATCAGGGATTTGGCGCAATTTATAACATGGAGGGATTTGGCAGCGACGGCAGAAAGATTGATGGAATGAGTATATATGGCACTTCCAAGAATGGTGTCAGGTATTTAACCAGGTCCCTGATCAAAGAGTACCGGGATGCCCCTTTATTAATTGGCTCGATTAGTCCGGGTATGGTGGTTACTGACATGCTGCTTGAACCTTTGCGAACAGCTCCTGAGAAAAACAGGGAGTCAATCAAGATATTCCACACACTGGCAGACACGGCCGAACGGGTTACTCCGTGGCTTGTAAATCACATACTTGGAAATAAAAGAAATGGTGCCCGCATAGCCTGGTTAACACCCTGGAAGATCACCTGGCGCTTTTTCTCGGGTATTTTTAAAAAGAGGAAAGTGAAAGGATTGCCGGATTACCCTTAATATTCCGGTTAATATTTTAATCTTTGCAGGCCAAATAAAAGCCAATTGCATCATGAATATCAATTTAATGGAGATACTGGCAGCATTTATGGTACTGTTTGCCATCATTGATATTCTGGGTTCCATTCCGGTGATACTGGATATAAAATTGAAATCCGGATCAATTTTCCCGGCTAAAACGACACTTGTGGCCTTTGGAATCATGTTGCTTTTTCTTTTTACAGGGGAATCTTTGCTTGGAGTTTTTGGGGTGGATATCTCCTCATTTGCCATCGCAGGCTCTGTTATAATTTTCTTAATGGGATTGGAAATGGTACTTGGCATACAGCTGTTTAAGCACGATTCAGATGGAGGCGGAGCTATAGAACCTATCGCTTTCCCCCTTATTGCCGGTGCCGGATCAATAACTACTCTGCTCTCGTTGCGTGCTGAGTATCATTCAATAAATATTTTAATAGCTCTTTCATTGAATATGATAATTGTTTATCTTGTACTGCAACTTACAGCGTTTTTTGAGAGAGTTATCGGACCAAACGGATTGCATATTCTGAGGAAATTTTTCGGAATCATTCTGCTGGCCATAGCTATTAAGTTATTTATGTCAAACACTGGTATTGAGATTTCAAAAGGAATGAAATGAAAACGGTTTCTTTAATTTTGATAGTATTTCTGCTTGCCGGTTGTGCAAATGATGAACTTTCCTGGATATC
>DASQZK010000385.1:0-7037 GCA_035638735.1 Bacteroidales bacterium | reverse complement strand
ACCGGCGAAAACCTGGTGCTCCGGTGCTGCAAGCCTTGGTTTATCCATGTTAAGATAACTGTACGACGCATTTATCCGTAGCGATGGGAAAGGCTTATAGTCGGCCGAAAATTCAAGACCTTTATGGTTGAATTTTCCAGTATTAAACCGCTTTACAGGCGGGGGAGGTCCCGGGTTGGGGCCCACTTCTATAAGGTTGGAGCCAGTGATGAGATACACGGTAAGTTCTGCCGACAGGCGGCCGTCTAACAACACCTGGTCATAACTGGCTTCATAATCCATCATCTCCTCCGGGTTTAACTCCGGGTTTGGCGCAAAAAGGTAGAGCTCCATGATGGTCGGATTACGAAACCCCCTGGAAACAGACGCCTTGAGTGTTGAATAATCTGTCAGGTGGTAAGCAGCACCTCCCTGGGGAACCAGGATATTCCCAAACAGTGAATTGTTCTCCAGCCTGAGTCCGGCGCTCAGGGCAAGCTTCCTGCCTATTGCCTGGCGGGAAACCAGATATACGGCGTTGTCGCCGGCACTGAGCCATTGATTTGCCCGCATGCCACTGTTCCCCTTTCCTCCATATCGCTTGAAATCATATCCTATCGTGGTGAGGTTACCATCAAAGATGGATATTCCCTGGTAAAATGAGAGGCCGAGGTTCTCATCATGTGAAACCCATCCATCGGAGAAATCATGATCGCCATAATTATAATATGCCATCAGTCCACCTTCCACATTGTCGTATTTGTCTGATACCGACACGGAGGCCTTTCCCCTGGTCATGTCTGCGGTAAAAATGACTGGTTGTTCAGCGTAGACTGATCCGGGATCAACACTGTGAAATTTAGCAAGGTTAAAATCAGCCTCCACATCAATATGCCTGTTGACAACATAACCGGCCTTCAGGTATCCATTGTTAATGTTGAATGCACTATTCTCCCTGTGCCCGTCAGTCTGGTCATGATTGAACGAAGCAAATACCGAGAACTTCCCCTTCTTATAGCCGCCATTAGCCATGTACTTCTGCGTATTGAATGAACCATAGGCCGCCCTGGCAGTAGCCGACACCCCTTCCTTTTTCTCCTCTTTGGTGATGAAGTTTAAAACCCCTCCCATGGCATTGGACCCATATAGAATGGATGCAGGCCCCCGTATGATCTCGACACGGTCGAGATCGGAAGCTACATAAGAATTGGGTAAGGGATGACCAAAAATGCCCATGTACTGCGGATGACCATCGACGAGTACCAGCACCTCAGAGTTCGGGCTGCCGCCAATCCCCCTGATGGTAATGCTTCCTGCCGACGAACTGCCATCGCGGCCAAAACCGGTAACGCCCCGCTCAGTTACGAATAAGCCTGGTGTCATCCTGCTGACTACCGGCAAAACAGCCGATTCCTCAATCTCATCAAGTTCATCACTGTTAATGACGGAAACATTCACAGGTAAATTTTTTCGCGCTACCTCCACCCGGGAACCGGTCACGACTACTTCGTCAAGCAAAAGGGTATCTTTTACCGACTGGGCTTTTAAACCTGGTGTGACTAAACATGCAATAGTTAAACAGACGTAAAATTTTTTCATGGAAATCGGGTTAGTGTTACGTATATATTAATTCGTGTTACTATATGGGTAAAAAAAATCAGTCGGCACCTGTCATCACCAGTTCACCATGTTTAACGCCTTTAATAGCCCTGAGTTTATCAGCCAGTTTTTTCAACTTACGGGCCGAACCTTTAATGGTAATAACTTCGAGGCAATTGTGGTCATCGATATGGATATGCTGTCCGGCCAGGATAAGACAATGGTACTCATGTTGAAGACCATTGACCTTCTCATGCAATTCCTTGAGGTTATGGTCATAGAGAATCACGATGGCACCGGCAACTATTTCGTCCCCGTCCCACTTGTCCTCAATGAGATTCTTCTTTATGAGAAAACGGATGGCCTGCGAACGGTTGGGAAAGCGATTCATATCCACAAGCCTGTCAAGGTCAACCAGCAAATCTTCCTCCAATGAAACGCCAAACCGTTTTATAGACATGGTGTTATTATTTTAATGATTCGTGTTACAAATATAGGATTTTAGATGGTTCTGTAAAATAATAAACACGTTTTTCAGAACAATGGAAACAGCTGATCAGGAAGGGCCAATGCTATTCCAGACGGCAAACCAGGCCAGGTTGCCGCCTCCGATGGCCCTTTCACCAGGTCTTAGACTAACGTATCGACGAATTCACCGAGGGCACGGTAAAGCATTTCTACAGGAAGGCCCATGACATTATAAAACGAACCGTGGATCTCCTTTATCCCGACATATCCAATCCATTCCTGTATGCCGTAGCCACCTGCTTTATCGTATGGTTTATAGTGATCGACGTAATAGTCAAGTTCATCTTTTTCAAGCGGTCCGAAGGTAACGTTGCTATGAGCACAGAATGAATGCCTTGTTTGGCTGTTCCTGAGCGTAACTCCGGTTAACACTTCATGAGTATTCCCCTGCAGGCGGTTGAGGATGGAAATGGCATCCTGCCTGTCGGCTGGTTTATGGATCACGTTTTCCCTGAACCAGACTATGGTATCGGCGGTAATCAGGATATCTTTCTCTGATAACTCTCCATGGTAAGCATCTGACTTGAGCACAGAAAGCCATACCGGAATTTGGAATTTATCCAGTCCTTCGGGCCAGGTTTCTTCTATCGCTGGCAGGTCGGGTGTTTGGAAAACGATCCCCAGTTCGGTAAGTAATTGTTTCCGCCGGGGAGACTTGGAAGCAAGGATAATTCTGAATCCTTCAAGTTTATCCAGGAGCATTGGCACTGACTCAGTTTAGTTGATTCAACACAATATAGCGTACAAGAAAAGCATACATTATCCCGGCCAGCATGATCAGTTTGGTAACCTGGCTGGCCTTGTGGAAATCGTGCTTATCCCCTGCCCTGATTATGTAATAAATAAGAACAAGGGAAGGAACGATCAGCAGGAACAGGAAATATCCCGCAGATAAATAATCAATACCGACTCCGCTGAAAATGATAAATTTCAGGACAACCCACAAAAGGGCCGCAATGAGCAGGGTAATGAGTGAAACGAGCACAATTCTGGTATATTTTGTTCCAATGATAATGGGCAGGGTGTTCATACCATAGGCACTATCACCCTCAAAATCTTCGGTATCCTTAATGATTTCCCGTATAAGAGTTGTAATGAAGGCAAAGAAAGCAAAGCCCGCTATCCAGTTAAAAAGATAATTAAAGTTAACCTGGTGACGCATCATGATCGGCCCGTATTCACGGTTCAGCAGGGGAAGTTCAAAGAGGACTACCAACAGGGGGACAGACGCTGTCAGGAAAGAAACCATGAGGTTTCCGACCAGGAACTGGCGTTTATAGTTCGTTGAATAAAACCAAAGGAATCCGGACGCTATGAGGAAGATAAGTGAAAGTCCGGGAACTTTGATATAGAAGGAAAGATAAACGCCCAGGCCGACACCTGCAACATTAAAGACCGTATGAAGAAGTATGGCTGTACGGCGGGGGATTTCCCTGTCGATAACTACCCGCCCCGGCTTGTTTAACCGGTCGGTGCGGGTATCGAAATAATCGTTGATGATATAACCTGCCGCAGCGATAAAAACGGTTGACAGGACCAGTATCAGGAAATGAAGCCAGTCGAGCTGGAGACTGAAATGATTGAGACCGAGAAAAGGGCTGATAATACACCATCGCATCACGTATTGTGTGGCGGCAATAATCAGCAGGTTTTCAATCCGTATAAGTTTGAATAAAGCTTTTAGCACCAGTGGGCAGATTTGTCCGAAAGATACTAATTTTTATCATAATTTCTTACCAGCGATAGGCATCTTCCTCCATCCATTTGCCGTGAAGACGCATCACCTGTTCAATGATATCCCTCACACAACCTTCACCCCCGGCCCGGTCGGAAATATACCGGGAGACGGCCTTGATCTCTTCCACGGCATCGCTCGGGCAGGTGGGAAATCCCACTTGTGTCATCACCGGGAAATCGGGAATATCATCACCCATATACAGTACATTAGCAGCATCAAGGTCATACTTTGACGTAAAATGATCAAAGTCAAGCCTTTTATGGAACGATCCCAGGTAAATATCCTTTACCCCCAGTTTTTTGAATCGTTCACGCACCGATTCGGAATTGCCGCCGGTAATAATAGCAATGGGGTATCCTTTTCTGATAGCATATTGTGTGGCAAAGCCGTCTTTAATGTTCATACTTCGCATCAAATCGCCTGATGGGTGCAACAATATCTTACTGGAAGAAAAAACGCCGTCAACATCGAACACAAATGCTCTGACTTTCTGGAGGTCTTCTTTAAAATTACTCATTCCCTGTATTTTTCTTATGGAGTTCCAGAATATTCTGACTTACAAAAGTATATATTTTTTGGTATTCAGGGTGGTTTTCAAGAGACTTACGATGTTTTTCAATGATTTTGACATCACCCCTGACGGCCGGCCCCGTTTGTAAGGAAGCGGGGGGTCCTGATCCCAGTTTAAGAAACGTTTCTCTGATGAGAGGTAATAAAATTTCGAAGGGGACCTGTATTTCGTTTACCAGATCTTCGGCAATCACATACATGTGATTGGTAAAATTGCAGGCAAAGACTGCGGCTATGTGAATTTTTTCCAACAGTGCAGAATCAACCGGCCTGACATACCGGGAAATATTTTTTGCAATCTCCGTCATCGCCTCATAGGCTTCAGGTCCCGATGATTCTATAAAAAGGGGAACCTCATGAAAATCGAGGACGCGATTTTTTGAAAAGGTCTGAAGTGGATAAAAAACACCACATCTGGTGAATTTATTCCCGAAAACAGAAATGCCGGTACTGCCTGAGGTATGAAAAACAAGTTTATCATTAATTTTCAGTCCGGAAAGGACCTTTGGTATGGCGTCGTCATTAACAGCGACGACATAGAAATCAGCCTGGGTATTAATTTCATTGAGGGAAACCGTGTATGTGGTGTCGAGTGTATCTGCCAGTTCCTTGGCAGCCGATGTGCTCCGGCCCACGACCTGTAATGGGCGATATGCTGCTGAGGCCAATGCTCCGGCCAGGTGAGAGGCCACATTTCCCGCTCCGATAATGACAAACGACTGTCGTGGATCCATAGTATCATATTAAGGAGGAATCAACGAGAAAGCCCCGGATATGCGGTGATCAGACGGTACGATCTCTTTCTTTAATCTTGAGAAGATAATCGCACATCTCGTAATTCTCCATCGCCTGGTAGTGCATCAGCAGTTCGCTGAAGAACCTTGGATTATTGAACTGGGGATGAGTCGGACCGAAGTTCATTTGGCCGGTAATGGTTTTGTTGAAGTAAGGCATCGGTTCGTTTTCCTCCGATTCGACGGTTGCATTATTTATGGCCTCATCATCGGTAAAGAGATGTGAATATTTCTCCATGAATTCTGAGATACGTAACTGCATATTTATAAAGTCGTCATTTTCATCGAGCAGTTCTTTGTTAAGGGCATACTTATAATCAAGCTCTTTATGACGATTGGCATAGGACGTATCGTTCAGCATCCGGTTGATTTCCTCCTGATTGTACTGAATCTCGCGGTTATTCTCATTAACATGATCCTTGAGGATCTTTAATATTTTATTCACCAGCTTGTCCATCGCTTGTCAGATTACGTTATCTGATCTTCAAATTCCATACCACAAAATAGCCAATAATAAATTGGGCAATCAAATAGTATGGGTTAAAATTATGTTAAAACAAATAAAAAACACGCAATTGAAGGGAATATTTTTCCACAATTGCGTGTTTAACAATGGCATGTATATTCTTAGTATTTATAAAGGCCCAGATCTTTCAGTTCTGAGTTTTTAATATAATCGGCTCGTTCTGCGTTTTGAGAAACCGCCGTTTTGATGAACATCTCGGCGTAATTCATGTAATCCTCGTCAACAGTTGTATCATGAAGCAGGAGATATCCCATGATGATATTACCTGCCATTTCCACCAGCCGCCTGGCGTGGAAATCAAGGAATTCCGAATCTTCGCTGGAATCGACAATGTTAAAAGTATTGACATACTCGTTGGTCATATCGACAAGGATCTTCTTCAGATATTCGAGTTCCGGGGTGATCTTAAGTTCCTCAAATTCCCTTATCCGGTTAAGATATGCGTGTGTGCTTACCCCGCGGATTGCCGCTACAACCTGCAACTGTGAGGTTCCCTCGTAAATAGAAGTGATACGGGCATCGCGGTATATTCGTTCCACCGGAAAATCCTTCATAAATCCGGCGCCACCATGGATCTGGATGGCATCGTAGGCGATACTGTTGCAATACTCACTCGAAACCAGTTTCAACACGGGTGTAAATACATCAGCAAGACGCTGGTATTTCTTCATTTCCTGTCGTTCTTCAGGCTCAAGTTTCCGTTCTTTTGAGGCGAAAGAATAGGCTTTATAAATGTCGACATAACGGGCCGTTTCATAGAGAAGGCTCCGCATGGCTTTTATACGGGTCTCCATATTCCTGAGCAATTCATAGACAGCAGGGAAATCAATGATCGGCTTACCGAACTGTATCCTTTCGTTGGCGTATTTAAAGGCCTCTCGGAAAGCCGCTTCGGCAATGCCGACCGATTGAGCCCCGATACCCAGACGTGCCGAGTTCATCAGCGACATTACATATTTAATGAGGCCCATTTTCCGATCACCAACTAACCGGGCAGGTGCATTGGTAAATACCATTTCGCAGGTTGGTGAGCCTTTAATACCCATTTTATTTTCAATGCGGCGAATTTTTACAGCCCTGTCTTTCCTGTCGTAGAGGAACAGTGACAAGCCTCTGGCATCGGCCGTACCCTCTTCCGATCTGGCAAGTACGAGATCGATATCGGCATCACCGTTAGTGATGAACCGTTTCACACCATTGAGATAAAAGATGTCTTTTCCGGCGTCGTAAGTAGCGCTTATCTGCTGACCCTTCAACTGGACCGATTGAAGGTCTGAACCGGCATCCGGCTCGGTAAGAACCA
>DASQZK010000384.1:0-2252 GCA_035638735.1 Bacteroidales bacterium | reverse complement strand
GCGACCGGACCCGGAAACGATCGTCAAACAATTCTGAAACAATATGAAACGACATGAAACCGTCCCCCTACTACCCCCTTTCCAAAATATTCACTACTATTGTAATTCCATTCTAAACTATCCAAACCATGAAACGCTTCATACTTACATTTGGCACCCTTATGCTGTTTGTAGCCGGGGTGGTTGCCCAAAACGTCAAACCGTTCCAACTATTCCACGACAACATGGTGGTGCAACGGCACAAGCCGGTTAAAGTATGGGGACAGGCTGATCCCGAAAGCGAGATTACGGTTTCGTTCAACAATGTGACGGCTTCATGCAATGCAGATGAGAATGGTAAGTGGATGGTCGGGCTTCCTGCCATTGATGCCGGAGGGCCTTATGATATGAGCATTACTTCAGGTGACGAAGCCATTGTTTATAAGAATATCCTCGTCGGTGATGTGTGGATCGCTTCCGGGCAGTCGAATATGGGATACCGGATGAAGCAGGGCGTGCTCAATAATGATCAGGAGTTGGCTGATGCCAATTACCCGGAGATCCGTTATTTCGAAGTGGCCCAGGTCCCTTCACTAGCTCCGGAAGATACCATCCCGGAAGCCGAATGGAAGCTGTGTACCCCCGAAAATGTTGGTGAGTTTTCGGCCGTGGCGTACTTTTTCGCCCAAAAGGTCCACACAGAAACGGGTGTCCCCATAGGAATTATCAACTCGAGTTGGGGCGGCAGTTCCATCGAGGCCTGGATGAGCCCGGAAGCTCTGGCAAAGCTGCCGCATTCTCCGGGTCCGGATATCGAGAGTGAACTGAATAACGGGCTTTCCCTGGCGAAATTTAACGCGATTAATAACGCCAACACGCAAAAACTTATTCAAATCATTTACAGCTCGAATCGAGGAGTTGAAAAAGGAGTTGAAAAATTAAAATATGACGATTCCGACTGGCCTGTCGTCGATGTTCCCGGCTGGGGAAAGGTCGATAATCAGATTTACTGGCTCAGGAAAGAATTTGAGCTGGACAAAAGGCCGAAAGATTCATTGCAGCTTTCACTCGGTTTGGCTGGTGGGTTCATTAAAATATACCTGAACGGGAAAAAAGTCTTTGAAACAAACGGAAAACCGGTTGATCTGACACTCCCTGCAAAGATGTTCCGCAAAGGAAAAAATGTTGTCGCCTTTCGGCTGGCCAATGCCTGGTGGTATCCTTATATGGAAGCAGGCGAGAAGGGGTTTGCCTTACAGAATGCTGATGGAGAATTATTGGCGGATCTCTCCGGTAAATGGAAATACAGTACAACGGTTGAGGAGCAACTGCCTAAAACATATAATTTGCAGACAGTTCCGACAGCCCTTTACAACGGGATGCTGTATCCGTTATTCAATACGCCGATTACCGGTGTGATCTGGTACCAGGGCGAGACCAACGGCGACCAGGGCATTGCCTACCGCAAACTCTTCACCACCATGATCAGTGAGTGGCGTATCCAGTTCAGGCAGGGCTATTTCCCTTTCTTTTTTGTTCAGCTTGCTAACCTGGGCAATCCTGCTCAATTACCTGAAGAGCGTGGATGGCCATATCTGAGAGAAGCACAGGATATGGCGCTCGAGCTGCCCTATACAGGCATGGCCACAGCCATCGATGTAGGTAACCGGTATGATATTCATCCGAAAGACAAAAAGACAGTCGGTTACAGGCTGGCCCTCGATGCCTTGTACATGACCTATCACAAGCGTGTTGTGTTTTCGGGTCCCTGCATGACCAATGTGACATTCGATGGCAATAAAGCCACCGTTCATTTTGAGTATGCCGAAGGACTTAAAACGAACAATGGTGAGGCTCCAACCAGTTTTGCCATGGCCGGACCGGATCATAAGTTTTACCTGGCTGATACAAAGATTGATGGGAATACCGTCGTGCTGTCATGTCCGGAGGTGCCGAACCCGGTCGCCGTCAGGTATGCCTGGGCTAAAAACCCGGTCATTAATCTGTACAACGGTGCCGGACTGCCCGCGTTGCCTTTCAGGACCGATGACTGGCCGCCCGCAAAATAAAAAACGGTCAGGCGGACTGTGCGTTTGCATCCATTCATTAAAAAAACACTTCTCTCGATAAGGTTATGCTGAAATTATACAAAGCTTTGCTTCTGGTTTTCCTGATTCCGGCGTTCTCTTTATTTACTTTGAAAGGACAGGACCTCAGGGAATCAATTTTGAAAGGGAACTGGACTGAAGAAGCCGGTTTCCGTGGGTATGACT
>DASQZK010000383.1:0-11495 GCA_035638735.1 Bacteroidales bacterium | reverse complement strand
CTTAGCCTTGAAGGCTCACAGATACGCTTGTATAATATTACAGGACGGCTGATGGGAACTTATGTTGCCCCGGTACCTAAAGAAGCTACCTTTGATTTTAGTCATCTTAAATCAGGGATATACATCCTGGAGTTACAAATTGGTGATTTAACGACACGACGTAAAATCATAATTGCAAAGTGAGACTATTGATATCATTCATAGCGCTGTCTATCCTGTTTTCGTCCTGTCGGCCAAACCGGGAGAGTACGGATGTGCCAGACACCGGGAATGACTATTCAGATAAATTCACGATACGCCAATACGGAAATTTCTCGCTTCTGACCATCATTAATCCGTGGCAAAATGCCGATGAGGCTGGCTTTACTTATGTCCTGTCGAACGGACATCATCCTGTGCCCGACAGTTTGCGCACTTTTCCACTCATAGAGGTGCCTGTTAAAAATGTGGTTGTATTTTCAACCACGCATATCGGTTTTATCGCGGCATTACACGAGGAGAGCACCATTACGGGAGCTTCCGGTTTGAAATATGTATACAACAAAACGGTGAGGCAACGAATCGAAGAAGGTAAAGTGAAGGAAGCCGGGTATGCACCTGCGGTCGATTACGAGACAATCATTCGACTGCATCCAGGACTCGTTCTCCTCTATGGATTGAATTCATCGGTTACCAGCATTGCCGAGCGTCTTGCAGCCGTCGGTATACCATCGGTGATCATTGCAGAATACCTGGAAAAACACCCTCTTGGGAAAATGGAATGGATAAAGGTCTTCGGGGCATTCTATCAAAAAGAAAAACTTGCCGGAAACCTGTTTTCAAAAGCCAAAGAAAGATATCATGAATTATCCCGGATAGCCGGGGAGGCAGCCACGAAGCCTGAGGTGATGGTGGGCCTGCCCTGGAAAGATACCTGGTATATGGCTGGCGGCAACTCTTTTATGGCCCGGATGATACATGATGCGGGCGGGTTGTATTTGTGGGCCGATAATTCATCGGGTGAATATATTCCCCTTAACCTTGAATCGGTTTTTATGAAGGCTTTTAGTGCCCGGTGCTGGATTAATACGGGTACGGCCAGGACGTTATCGCAAATTGCAGCCCGGGACGACCGTTTTACCAAACTGCCTGTTTTTGGCCGGCAAAGGATTTATAATAATGACAAGCGCTTGAACAGTCTGGGCGGCAACGATTACTGGGAGTCGGGTGTAGTACACCCGGACGTCATCCTCTGGGACCTGTTGAAGATTTTTCACCCCGGCCTCGCCCCGGAACATGAATTTGTTTATTACAGGAAACTGGAATAATGTGTATTTTTACATGGTAACACTAAAACTTGATAAAAATGGCCAGCATTAAAAAACTCAAAAAGGATATTAATTATCTTTCGTATGAGCTGCTTACCGAGGCTTTTGCTTACAGGTACTTTCATCCCGAGATGAAGGACAAACGGTTTTATGATATTATCAGCAGGATTGTTCTGCTCAGGAACGAGCTCATTTCCAGGGTTAACCATCCGGAAATGGCCAGTGAAGTAGATGATGTCAGAGGACACTTTAATCAGGTCAGGCAGGACATGACCAAACTGGTGGATGTAATGAATGATTTTTCAATCGGGTAATTCAGCGAATTTCAGTGAAGAATAACCGGACAGGGATTGTTATGCCTTTAATGCTGGTAGCTATCAGTATTATCCTTTTTGCCGTTGATCTTACCACCGGTACAGCCGGAATATCCTTCTCCGACGCATTGAAGCTTCTTTTCAGTCCTGACCGGACCACGCCAGCGTGGATGACCATGCACATGTTTCGTATTCCCAGGGTAATTACGGCTGTTGTAGCAGGTATCGCCCTTTCAGTGAGTGGCCTTCAGATGCAAACCATTTTCCGTAATCCGCTGGCAGGTCCTTATGTTTTGGGAATAAGCTCTGGCGCCGGCCTGGGTGTAGCACTGGTGGTCCTCGGTTTCTCATCTTTTTTCAGCTACAACATATTTTCACCCGGGAACAGCTGGCTGCTCATCCTGGCAGCCTGGGCAGGGGCTGGGATCGTTATGTTCGTGATCCTGATCCTCTCCATCAGGATTAAAGATGTAATGACCATTCTTATCCTGGGGATTATGACGGGCAGCGGAATTTCTGCAGTTATCAGCATCCTTCAATATTTCAGCCAGGAATCTGCCTTAAAGGCTTTTGTAATCTGGACAATGGGTTCACTAACGAACGTGGGCAATGAACAAATACCTTTTCTCCTGGCAGGGTTCATTCCCGGTCTCGTTCTCGCCGTTGTGGTTCTCAAACCTTCCAATGCGGTTATGCTTGGCGAGAACTATGCCCGGACAATGGGCGTCAATATAAAGGTTTATCGCGTACTGGTATTTGCATCTACCAGCCTTCTTACCGGCACAGTCACTGCTTTCTGCGGTCCTCTCGGCTTTGTAGGTATCGCCGTGCCCCACCTGGCCAGGATGATCTCACGGACATCAAAAAGCAACATCCTCTTTATTTATTCCATACTCATCGGCACTTCTGTTATGCTTTTAAGTGATATTATTACCATGTTACCCGGTGCCGGACTTATCCTTCCGGTGAATGCCGTCACCTCACTTTTAGGGATTCCGGTTGTTTTATGGATTGTATTCCGCAGAAAACGAATTTTTACCTGACCGATGGAGCCTGGAGCATTCATACTCGATATACAAACTGCTTCCTTTGGCTATAAAAGCCGAAGGTCGGAGTCGGTACTTCTGAAGCAGATCTCGCTTCAACTCATGAAAAATGAGCTCGTCGGCCTTGTCGGGCGCAATGGCTCTGGAAAATCTACCCTCCTGCGAACCATCATGAAGCTGAACCCGTTGCTGGAGGGTAAGATATTTCTTGACGGCCAGGACATTGACCGGTTTCATCCTGCTGAATTGGCACGTACCTGCGGATTTGTTCCTACCGGACTTGTCAATGCGGGCGTCATGAAGGTTAAAGAACTGGTTGAACTGGGCAGGTATCCTTATACCAACTGGTATGGGAAGATGACATCCGACGATGATCGTGCCGTTCAGGAAGCCCTTCATGCCGTCGGACTTGTTGACCTTGCAGACCGGATGGTCTCCGAGATAAGCGATGGTGAGAAACAACGAGCCATGATAGCCAGGACACTGGCCCAGAATACAAGCCTGATATTATTGGATGAGCCCTCTGCTTTCCTCGATATCCCTAACAAATACGAAATCACCACCTTGCTGCGACACCTGTGTAATCATGATCATGCAGCCGTATTCAGTACCCATGACCTTAACCTGGCCCTGCAATATGCCGACAAAATATGGCTAATTGAAGATGACAGGGTTATGCAGGGAGCCCCCGAAGACCTGATCATCGACGGTAAAATAGAACGGTTATTCAATTCCGGGAAGGTTAATTTCGACAGGTCGGGTGCCGATTTTACCCCGAAAGTAAACTACAGGGGCGTCATCAGCGTGGAGGCTGAGAATGTGCCAGGCTATGTGTACACCTGGACGGTCAAAGCGCTTGGACGAAAGGGCTTCCAAATAATCAGTGATTCATCCGGAGATGGAACACATCTTGTTATCAGGCATGAAAATGATCAAAATGTTTGGAATCTTCAACAGGATAATAAAAATTTGCTTTTTAATTCGCTTTATGATTTGACCCTTCACCTAAACCTTGATAACCATGAACTCAATTAAAAAAGTCATTGCCTATTTCCTTACCGGTCTTGTTCTCATATTTTGTATTATTGCCATCCTGGGAATCTGGAATATCATTGATATGGAAGATCTGTTGATAAGATTGTTCCAGTCGATGATGGTCATTCTTGCAGCTGCAGCAGTAATCGTATTTATCTTTGCTATTCTGCTCAGGGAAAGAAATGACGACAGGAGTGAAGAAAACAGGCTGTAGAGGTTAGAGCAGCAGGGACAGTTTGGCGGCGTTGTGGGCATTGTCATATTCCTTCAGTCCCTGTAATCGTTTCCATATCTTTTCTTCATCAAAATCAGAGTTCAGCGCCTGCCTGATGCGGACAATGAGTTCGGCCGGTGTATTGCCGGTCTCACATAATTCGTCCAGGCCGGTATTGTTCACCATGGTACCATTCACAATGCAAAACCTGCCGGAAAATAACGATTCGATAAGTTTTAGTTTGATGCCTGTATCCTGGAAGGTAATCAAAATGTTGGCGTGTGCTTCCCTGATGAGTTCGTGCATTCGTTTTTCACCGGGAGATGCAATAAGTGTTATGTTGGGATGAGGAGCCACTGCCTGGATGATGGCATTTACAGGCTTCTTTCCGGCAATAATAACAGGGAAATCGATCTTGCAGAAAACTTTTTCGATGAGGTATAGTGCTGCTTCAATATTCTCGCTCACAGAGAGATTCCCATGGAAAAGAAGATATTCGCCACGGCCGGGCACTATGTCTACCTTGTCGCTCGAATGAAACGGATTCAATAAGAAGGCATGTCCAAATTTTTCTTCAAAATAGTCCTTGTCGGAAGAGGAGATGGCCGCTATCTCATCGGCGTATTCTAATATTTTTTCAGCTTTTTTCAAACGCCTTGCCTCGGTAATGAAAAATAGTTTGTTGGTGATCTTTCTTGTCGACCGGGACAATTGCATATAGTACTGATGCTCTACATTATGTGTACGCACAATGCGAAGCTTGTCATGTAACAAGGGGTGATTGAGGTAAAACGTGGTATGCAGTCCCTCGAAAAGTACCGGGTAGGTATCTGCCGCAAGATTCTTCAGTAACTCACCCGAGCGCCTGGAATTAACGATATACGGCTTACGGCTTACCTGGGATTGCCAGCCTGTTTTCCGCGGATAATAATATACCTTATGGCAATATTCCTCCAGTTCAGAAGCAGGCGGACGCTCATACGTGAAGGCATGAAGAATAACATTGATGCCAGCATTTCTAAGACTCCTTATCTTGTGAAAGATATCAATTATCCCTCCGTAATCGGGAGGGTAGGGGACATTAAGCGAAACGATATGCAGATATTTCCCGGTCAAATGTAAATAAACGTTAAATAAGGTAAAAGAAAACTAATACAGATAACAAATATATAAACTATGACGTCTTATAAGTGAATTTTAGAGAATGAAAATTGAAATTATTGAAACGGCAGCTTTTTATCGAGCGGATTTTTGTGCGAATCATTTCGAATAATTCATAAAACCGTTCTTTTAATTTTTGGAAGATGGATAATGGCAGAGGAAATGAATTGCTGGATTATTACAATTTGGCATTCAGACTTCTTGAGAGGAATGACGACAAATAAATCTTATTATTCAAAACAAATCGTATAAGATTACGTAGTAATTATTGAAGATTAACATTTTGGAATTCATTCTGGCACAGAATTTGGTTTTAGATATAAAGAGTACAGAAAATTAGGTTTACAATAAATAGTTAGAGTTAGCAGAAGGTTAGTAGTTTTTTTTAGTTTTCTTTTCATAGATAGTTTTAGGGTTAGTTAGTTTAAAGTGTCATCTGTTTCAGGTGACACTTTTTTTTTACCGCATTGACAGATTTCATTCACTATCCTTATCTTTGCAGCCGCAAATCAGTTTAACACAAACAACAGAAATGAGAAGCCTTGATATCATTTTAACAACGGCAGTTCGGGAAGCAGTAGTAAAACTATATGGAAAAGACGTTCCTGCGTCGAAGGTCCAGTTACAGAAAACGCGCCGGGAATTTTCTGGTGACGTCACATTGGTGGTTTTTTCACTTTCCCCTTTTTCGGCTAAGGGTCCGGCTGAGACGGCGCAGGAAATCGGCAACTATCTGACCGGTCACCTGAATGAAGTGGAAGGTTTTAACGTGATAAAGGGCTTTTTGAATTTAAATATCAGCGCATCATACTGGGCTGACTTTTTAAATGCGGTTCTTTCAGACGCCCATTTCGGACGTACGACCGCTGACGCTGCACTATCGCCTGTCATGGTTGAGTATTCCTCTCCCAATACCAATAAGCCCCTTCATCTCGGGCATATCAGGAATAATCTTCTTGGTTTCTCGATTTCCCGTATCCTGGAGGCTTCCGGGCGAAAAGTTATCAAGGTTAACCTGGTGAATGACCGGGGCATACATATTTGTAAATCCATGCTTGCCTGGCAGAAATTTGGGAATGGTGAAACGCCTGAATCAACTGGTAAAAAAGGGGATCACCTGGTTGGCGATTATTACGTCCGTTTCGATCAGGCGTACAAGAAGGAGGTTGAGGAATTCATAGCCAAAGGGTACAACCGTGAAGAGGCGGAAAACGCCAGTCCTATTATGGCTGAAGCCCGCGAAATGCTTCGTAAGTGGGAAGCCGGTGATAAAGAAGTGCGAGCCCTGTGGCATACGATGAACTCATGGGTATATGAAGGTTTCGACGAAACCTACCATCAGCTGGGGGTGAACTTCGACAAGATATATTATGAGTCGGAGACATATAAGCTGGGGCGCAAACTTGTGCTTGAAGGTCTCGAAAAAGGGCTTCTCTTCCGCAAAGACGACGGTTCGGTGTGGGCCGACCTGTCAGATGAAGGTCTCGATCAGAAACTGCTCCTCCGCTCGGATGGCACTTCGGTTTACATGACCCAGGATTTGGGGACAGCCCATCAGCGTTTTACCGATTTTGATCTCGACCGGCATATATACGTAGTGGGTAACGAACAGAATTACCATTTTCAGGTTCTTTCTATTATCCTGGCCAAACTGGGCTTCGAATGGGCCGGTAAACTTTACCATTTGTCGTATGGAATGGTAGAATTGCCGGAAGGGAAGATGAAATCGCGGGAAGGAAAAGTCGTTGATGCCGACGACCTGGTTGATGAAATGGTTCGCACAGCCAAAGAGATGTCGGACGAGCTGGGAAAACTGGGTGCTATCCCGGATGAAGACAAGGAGAAAATTTATTACCAGATAGGGCTCGGTGCCCTGAAGTATTTTATCCTCAAAGTCGACCCAAAGAAAAACATGACCTTTAATCCGAAGGAATCCATCGATTTCAACGGGAACACCGGTCCTTTTATCCAGTACAGTTATGCCCGGATCCAGTCGGTACTGCGCAAAGCTGGAGAAACACCTGCGCAGGTGCCTGCTACATACGATATGAATGAGAAGGAAATTTCACTAATTAAAACCATTTACGATTTTCCATCGGTTATCCAGGCTGCAGCCAATGAATTCAACCCGGCGCTTATTGCAAATTATCTTTACGATTCCGCAAAAGAGTTCAACCAGTTTTATCACGACTATTCCATTCTCAAGGCCGAAAGTGAAGTTGCCATGTCGTTTCGCCTCATTCTATCAGCCATCATGGGCGATATCATCAGAGAAGGTATGTACTTGCTGGGAATTGACGTGCCGGAGAGAATGTAATTAACGGTAGATTTCTTTTCTTGCTGCCAGCAGGGTGTTTTTAAGAAGTGAGACGATCGTCATCGGACCAACACCACCCGGAACCGGAGTTATGTATGATGTTTTCGGTGCTACCTCATCAAATTTAACATCGCCTTTAAGCTTCCATCCCGATTTGGTCAGGTCAGATTTTACCCTGGTAGTCCCCACGTCAATAACTACAGCACCTTCTTTTACCATGTCGGCAGTTACGAATTCAGGTTTGCCCATGGCGGCAATCAGGATGTCTCCCTGGCGCGTTATGGCAGGGAGATCGGCCGTGCGGCTATGGCAGAGGGTCACGGTGCAGTTTCCTGGTTTCGATTTCTGACCGAGGAGGATACTGATCGGTTTACCGACAATATTACTGCGGCCGATTACCACGCAGTGTTTACCAGATGTCTCAATATCATATCTCTTTATAAGTTCCATGATTCCCATGGGGGTGGCAGAAATATAACTTGGAAGACCAATGACCATTCTCCCCAGGTTGATGGGATGAAATCCGTCAACGTCTTTGGAAGGGGTTATTGCTTCAATGACTTTGTTTTCTGATATGTGGGAAGGAAGAGGAAGCTGAACGATAAAACCGTCAATATCAGTATTGTTATTCAGTTCATGAACTTTTTCAAGAAGCGCCTGCTCTGTCACATCATCCTCATAACGTACAAGCGTTGAGGTGAAACCCACCTGTTCACAGGCTTTCACTTTGTGGCCAACATAGGTCTCACTGCCACCATCGTGACCGACCAGGACCGCAGCAAGATGAGGTTGCTTATGACCTTGTGACACCATTTCCCGGACTTCTCCGGCTATTTCCAGTTTTACGTCTTCCGCAATTTTTTTTCCTTCGATGAGATTCATAGTATGTATTAAAATTGTAGGTGGTTTGTCGGAACAAAGGCCATAACCGGAAATAATCAGTAGCGTATAGACAGCCTGGTTACCCCTGCATTCCCGGGTTATTACCCATCATACGAGCCATCTTTTTGCCAGCACCCCCGCTCATCATTTTCATCATTTTACGCGTATCATCAAACTGCTTGATGAGTCGGTTAACTTCCTGGATGCTCGTACCGCTGCCAATAGCAATTCTCTTTCGCCGGCTCCCGTTAAGGATCAGCGGGTTGCCTCTTTCTTCCGGTGTCATCGCCCTGATAATGGCTTCCACACCCTTAAAGGCATCATCATCGATATCGAGATCCTTCATTGCCTTACCTACGCCGGGGATCATGCTGGCCAGTTCCTTGATATTCCCCATTTTTTTTATCTGTTGGATCTGGGAAAGGAAATCATCGAAGTTGAACTGATTTTTGGCGATTTTCTTTTGGAGGTTCCTGGCTTCATCGGCATCAAATTGTTCCTGGGCCCGTTCAACGAGAGAGACGATATCACCCATCCCCAGTATCCTGTCGGCCATACGCGAGGGATGGAAGACGTCGATGGCATCCAGTTTCTCACCTGTACCGACGAATTTGATCGGCTTGTTCACTACCGACCTGATGGAAAGTGCCGCACCACCCCGGGTATCACCATCAAGTTTGGTCAGAACCACGCCGTTAAAGTCAAGACGGTCATTAAATTCTTTGGCTGTATTGACAGCATCCTGGCCGGTCATGGAATCCACTACAAACAGGATCTCGTCGGGATTAACCGATTTCTTGATGTCCGAGATCTCATTCATCATCTCGGCGTCAATAGCCAGCCGGCCTGCCGTATCGATAATCACCACATTGTTGCCCTGCATCTTTGCCTGCCTGATGGCTGATTTGGCAATTTTAACAGGATCCTGGTTGCCCTCCTCGGCATATACCGGTACTTCGATCTGCTCACCCAGGACCTTCAACTGCTCAATAGCCGCAGGCCGGTATACGTCGCCGGCCACCAGCAACGGGGTCCGGCTTTTTTTCTGTTTGAGATACCGTGCAAGTTTTCCCGAAAAGGTCGTCTTACCGGAACCCTGCAAGCCGGCAATCAAAATTACGGCCGGATTGCCCTTGATATTGATCTCTTCACTCGTGCCTCCCATTAGCCCGGCAAGCTCGTCATGGACGATCTTTACCATCATCTGGCTGGGTTTAACCGCGGTAAGCACATTCTGCCCAAGGGCCTTCTCCTTAACAGTATCGGTAAAGGACTTAGCTATTTTAAAGTTAACGTCAGCATCGAGCAAAGCCCGCCTTACATCCTTAAGTGTTTCAGCTACATTTATTTCAGTGATAGAACCCTGCCCTTTCAGAAGTTTGAAAGAATGCTCAAGCCTGTCAGATAAATTTTCAAACATGTTTTTTCCTTTTAAAAACGGCTACAAAAATAAACAAATTTGATATGAGAAACAAAGCAATATGTATTGTGATGTAACTACAAAGAGCCGGATATTGCCCTTTCCTGTCAGCTGCGCGCTTCCCGGCACCATCGGTTATTTCCCGTATCAATACCACCGGGGTACCCGGAATACCCGGGTCTGAAACCATTGTGCTGCTTTAACCGTATCATTATTAACCTGTTTATGAAGAGGATGTGTCTTTTACCTACGATACACCTGAGATTCCTTTTGCGCAGAGGCAGGTATATCTTCAAACATATACGCTGTAAGTATGTTATTTATTACGATTGGCCGACTTAATACACGAATATTCATTGAACTTTTATATCTTTAAAATTCGAAAATTTGAATACGTCTTGCGTATGCTAAACCTGAGTAAAATTCTCTCTGTCTTATTATTAATACTGTTAATTCCGGGAGGCTGCCGTTCACGGTCACATATTGTCAATCTGCAGTCGCAGTGGTCGGGTCATGATCCGAAGAGCATCCCTTATAGTATCAGACAGAAAGAGCTGGAAAAAGGCAACCTGGTATCCAATCCCTCCTTTGAGCTCGGCCGGTATTATAATGTTGATACGGTCATGCTTTCTTTTAACCTTCCGGGTTGGAAAAAGGTGGGGGAGGACGTTAGTTGGACTGATACACAAAACACTTCTGAATATGAGCCCAATGAGGCCTCAAGCGGTACCCATGCTATCCGTATTGAGCGGGACCGGGCCGACGAGACAGATGTCCAGGGGGAGGGTATCATCAGTGATTATCTCAAAGTAATACCGGGTAACTACCGGTTATCGATGGATGTTCGGCTCAGTCATGTGGAATCGAACCTGGCACGTCTTGGCACAGGCATATACAATGCCGTTAATATTCAATTATTTTTCTACGACCGTAATAAAGTCCTGATTCGTAATGAAGCCTGGCATCCGGCCTATAACAACCAGATAAACAATAGTTTTAAGGGCCAGCCATTTGCAAATTTCGGTTACATAAGTGAGCTGAACTGGAGCAGGCTTATAGGCCGGTCGGGGAACTTCCCCTTCGATGAAGGAAACATACCCGATGATGCCCGGTATGTCCGGATCTTTGCCGGACTCAAAGGTACTGGTACGATGTGGATAGATATGGTCGATTTCAGGTACAGTCCATGGAACTTCACCTTCCTTGAAAAGGTCGAACCCTTGTTCGATTCTACCCTCCAGCAGTCAGACTACCTGTTGCCACGTCCGCAAAAAATGGAGTTCTATAAAAGACTTGATCTGATCACGCTGGATGAGGTTAAGAATGAACTCAAGCCTGTAATAGTGATCCCTTCAACCGCTGACGCTTCACTTCGCAAGGTCATTTCATGGTTTGTTGGTGAACTGAAAAAGGAAGGACTCTATTCAAAACGTGAAAATCCGGTAATTACCCGTCTTAAATCAAATACTATTCAGTCGGGCCGTCTGGTTTTTAGTTTCGGGAATACCGATTTATCTAACCAGTTTGCTGATCAATTGCCTGTTGAGGATATTTTAAATCGTGAGCAGGCCTGCTATATTCAAAGACTGAGCTCACTCGATCATGTTATTTTTATTGGTTATTCCGACGGACAGGGATTATATCATGCCATCAATACCTTGCTCCAACTCATTGATTCAGGAACTTTTACCTATCATCATTATGATATTATTGACTATCCCAATTACGTAAGCCGGGGCATGATCGTTCCTGCCGGCGAGGTAGCCGATCATCATGCCCTGAGCCGTGAAGACCGGACG
>DASQZK010000382.1:0-4375 GCA_035638735.1 Bacteroidales bacterium | reverse complement strand
TTTGTTCATAGTATTGAGATTAGTGGGTTTATTTCATCCTTCTATGGCGATGGCTCTCATAGGGGAACCATCGGCATTTTTAATTTTTAGCGGCAGAACGATCAGATGTACCCGGTCTGCCTCGATTTTATCCAGATTGATTAATCCTTCCACGATGAGAATGTCTGCTCCAAGGAGTATACTGTGGATATCCAGAAGCTCTTCCCGGTTATTCACATCTGCCACGGAGGGTGGTTCGACACCTACCAGGTTCACTTTTTTCTGTTTTATCCACAGGGCTAATTCACGGCTGATTCGCGGCAGGTGGTTACGGTACATCTCTATGTTGCCGGAGCGACGGCTCCAACCGGTATGGAAGAGGATCCCTTCACCAGGATGAATATTCGCGGCAGCTGGTCCCAGCATTTCAACCGTGATCAGTTCACCCGGCGGTATGCCGGTGATACGTATGACATGACATATACAGAGGAAACGATCGGGGGCGATCGGATCGATGCCGGCATCGAAATTTTTCAACCTGTCGAGTCCATCTTCCGGCATAAAGTTCCCGTTTTCTTTATAATAACCCGCCCCATAAGGGAAGGTCTCTGTTACGATGCTGAAATTAAACGTCCGGGCGAGCTCTTCAAGGACTTCAATACCGGTGGGGACGATTTCGTGTCCGATGCCGTCGCCCGGGACAACTGCGATATTATATTTCATTTTTCTGATTTATGGTGTTACGTAATAATTCCTGTTCCAAAATATTCCTTGCTTTTCTTGAATGATTCCTTACAAGTTCCTCGGCTTTAATAGCGTCCCTGTTTTCCAGGGCTCCAAGAATTTGCAGGTGGTCGTGCAGTGATTCCCTGACAGGCAGCACGATACCCCTGGGGTATGTCCTGATCAGCACACTGCCGATGGTGTTCATTTTCTGGAGTATTTTGTTTCCGCTTAGGCTGATAATTGTATCGTGTAGGACCTGATCGGCTTTTCTGTATGCGAGCATTTCAATACCGGGGTTATTGATAAATGGTTTGAACAGGTTTTTAAGTTCTTCCAGTTCTTTTGGACGGATGTTTTCTGCGACGCGGCGGGCAGCTATACCTTCCAGACCCTCACGGCATTCGAACGCTTCGATAATTTCACTTAAATCGGGCTTCCTTACAAAGATACCCCTGCGGGGGATGCTTTCCACCAGGTATTCATCTTCCAGCATCTGGAAGGCTTTATGCAGGGGCATACGGCTCACACCGAGCATTTTAGACATCTGCTCCTGGCCGATTTTTTCACCGGCATGCAACGCTCCGGTAAGGATCATTTCCTTCAGTCGCTCATAGACCTGTACGCTAAGATCGGTATAAGGAATATGTATATTTTGATTTTCCATTAATCAATATTGTATATTGTATACAATTATAGGGATTTTTTTGAATATTCTCAACATATTAATCAATTCATTTGCCTAAGATAATCATGTGTTACTGAAAAAAAATCATTGCGGGCTTTTCCGGCGTCAAGACTTTTGAAATACCAGATGTACCGATTCCCGTTTTCGGTTGAAGTTTTGATTTTTACCTGGATGGCATAATCGGGATGGATCATGGCTTCAATGAGGCCAGGGTCTCATATAGTGCGATGATAGCGGCCACCACCCGGATGGTTGAACCATCTTTGAAGCAGGAAGCAGGAAGTCGGCAAGACGGATGGATGCTTTGGGAAATAAAAATCAGTATTTGTTTCATGATTTCTGGTATATAAGTGCAATGTTAAAAAATTGGAATTATTATCGACGAGACATTATAATACTGAAGAGTTATTATGTCCTTACCAATGACAAGTATAGTGCTATCCTTCGCTACCCCTTGGTCCCCTGGAAGGGGAAGCCAGCCGCACATACCGATGACGAGTATCGATAATGTGCTGTGAATATGCAACTTGCAATTTAAACAACCTAAGCTATCCTTCGCTACCCCTAAAGAGCTAATTATCTGTCATTTCGAAGGGGAGAAGCGACTAAGAAATCTCCCTGCGCAAATTCAATTTACATCTTATTGGAACTTAACCAGATGACAATAACTTACAATTTGAAACCTACTCGAATTGTTTTTTGACTTTTGAGACGGCCTCCTACGATAAGGATAAGTGAATCACTTTACTGAACAGACCAGATTTAAAATACCGCTATTCAGCCATGCCTTGTTCTTGTTGACTTTTACCGAGAAGGAATATGGCCAGTGCGATAACGGCGGTAGCTGAGATCATAAGGGCAATAGGCAAGTTAGTCTTGGTATTGAAGAGTCCTATGCTTGCTGATGCCAGGCCTGCGATACCAATACGCCACGTACCGAGCATGGCCGAGGCGCTGCCCAGGTCTTTTTCCACGGGTTCGTAGGCCAGTGAAAGGGCATTGGGTGCATTGAAACCAAGGCATAACAACAACACGAAAAAGAAAGCTATGGTTGCTGTCATACCGTACCAATGGTTGGCTGCACCGAGCAGAAAGATCAGGGCTGTGGCAGCCTGTCCGCTTATTGCAACGCGGAATATTTGCCGGCTGGTAAACTTTTTCAAAAGTAACACATTGAGCTGGCTCCCACCGACAAAACCCACTGACAGTCCGGCGAACAGGAAGCCAAATGTCTGTGTATCCATATTAAACGACTGCATAAAAATGATAGGGGCGCCGGAAATATAGATGAAGAGGGTGGAAAATGAAAAGGCTCCGGCCAGGACAAAGGTCAGGAACTGCGGTTTTTTCAGTATGGAAATGTATCTTTTTGCCTGTTCTTTAATATTCAGATGAATCCCCGGATCGGGTTTATATTTTACAGGGAGGAGAAAGATAGCGACCAGTAGCAGGGCAGTTGCATGAAGTGAAAGAAAGACGAATATCCAGTGCCAGCCGAGATGGGTCGTAATAAAGCCACCTATGGAAGGTGCCAGCAGGGGAGAAGTGCCGATGATCAGGATCAGCATGGAGAAGATCCTGGCGCTTTCTTTCTGGGAGAAGAAATCGCGTACCATGGTCAATGAAGCTACTGTAGCGACAGATGCACCCAGGGCCTCAATAAAACGGACGGCAATAAATATTTTCTCGTCGTTGGTGATCATGCAGCCGACACTGGCCAGAATACTTATTCCCAGGCCCACATAGAGTGGTTTTTTTCTGCCGAACCGGTCGAGCAAGGGGCCATATATAAGCTGTCCCGCTGCGAAACCGATAAAAAATGTGGTAAGTGAAAAAGACATGTTAGCCGATGATGTACCGAAATCTTTGGCGATTTGGGGTACTGCCGGCAGGTAAGTATCAATGGAAAAAGGCACCAGGGTTGTTAGTGCCCCCAGTATCAGGATTATCTTCGTCGTACTTATGTGTTCAGTGTTATTTCTCATAAAGAGAAATAACAAGTATTGTGCATGAATGTTTTGCGTGGCAGAGAGGGGATTCTTTGGCTGTCGGCTGTCGGCTGTTAGAGCCCTGCGCTACCCCCAAACCCCTGGAAGGGGGCTCCTTATGCATGGTTCAATTCTGTCAAATCACCACCCTTCGTGAGCCCGGATTTTTACGGCACGTTTAGGACACACTGGTACATCATGGTTTTTTCCAGCTCAGGTGCACTTCGGCACCGCCTACATTCTCAAAGTATTCGAGTTTGATCTTTGCTTTTTGACCTTTTTCAAGATCGATCTGACCGTCGTGGATTTCCACGCCGTGGGGATTCCAGTCATCGATCACCAGTTTATTATTGACCCATAACCGGACGCCGTCATCGGCAGCGGTATAGAAGTGATAGGTGCCGGTTGACGGGATATCCAGGCTGCCTGTCCACCGTATGCTGAAGCCTTCGGCCGGCAAGCCTTCAGGTGAGCCTGCATTCCATTCGTAATTGATGTTGGGGTCGGTTTCTGTCCTTACCAGGGTTTGGAAGTTACCACCGCTGTAATACTGTCCGGTCAGTCCCCCGGCTTTGCCCGAGGTGTTGTACATTGATCCGGAAGGTATGGCTTCGGTTGCCGGCAGAAACGAAAAATCGAAAACATCCAGGACCGGTTTCCGGTGTGATTCTTCCATCAGGCTGTGCAGTTCCTTAACTATTTCAGGATGTTCGGTCGACAGATCGGTGGTTTCCCCGATGTCATCCTTCAGGTTGTATAATTCAAACGATTCGGGGAGTATATTGCGCTTGGTGCGTATCAGTTTCCAGTCTCCTTTCCTGACAACCTGCATGTACTTCAGGAACCATGGCACGCCGTATTCGAAATAGATAAAATCGTGATATTCAACCTGGTCTTTTCCGGTCAGTTCATTTTTAAATGAAATGCCGTCGGAGGGAGGTGTAAAGTTTGTTCCCGCCAGGTCGCAAAATGTCGGGGCAAGGTCCCAGTGCGTCCA
>DASQZK010000381.1:0-2191 GCA_035638735.1 Bacteroidales bacterium | reverse complement strand
TTTGGCTTCAAAATTCATGATAAGGTCAGATGAATTTCAGTCCCTGTTTGGTGGCCCTGAAAGAAAAAAGCTGCAGGTTATCTGTATCGTAGAAATCGATGTCTTGTTCCCGGCCACCGTAGGTTTCGTGAGCTTCAACATAGCCGTAGCTGAGCAGGTTGATCAACTCGTCACGCAGCGTGCCGGTGTGCAGCCCGGTTTCTTCCAATATCCGTTCAAAAGGTTCCGGAAAAATCAGCTTTTCCAGTATCAGTTTCTGGACGGAGGTTATTTTGGGCATAAATCGTTTTTTAACGCTTTCAAAATAGGTTTGAGCCGGTTATAAAACAAACCGGAATGGATGGTCCTGAGCCGTTTTTACCCCGACTTTTACTGCACGCGCACATCGCCGTAGGTGATGAGGTTGTTGTTGAGATCGAAGAGGTAAACCCGGTGCAGACCCACGGCATTTTGATAGTTGTTGGTATAGGAAAAGCTGGAGGGGTTCAGCTGGAAGGTATATAGGCCGGGTGGCAGGCTGGATTGTGAATCCAGGTAGATGCTGCGCCAGTTGTCATTTTCATCACGGACCATAACTTCCAGCCCGCTAATCGACTCGATGCCGGTGATATTGAGGTGGATCTCCAGGTTTTGGCCGTTGCTGACCGGATTGGGGAAGGCCGGAGATTCTACTTCCATATAGCCCTTGAACATCGGGCCGATACGCCAGTCGTCGGAGTCTTCGGTCACGATCTTTCCCTGTACATCGGTCTGGGTGATGCCCGATGGCTGGGCAAAGGCCTCTTCCTCGAATTTCTTCTGGGCATCATTTTGCGAGCAGCCTGTAAGTAGCGCCGCCAGCGCTATGACAAAAACGGCCGGTAGGGATTTGGTGATAAATTCAGGCATGGTTTTGTTTGATAAAAAGTGTTTGTCTGAAGCATTTCTGCCAAAGTAACGATTTTTGTGCATATTAATTTTGGCAAAAGCCCTGCTTGGGGCTGTATCATTCCGGCATTAATATCTTATCTTAGCACCGAAACAAAAAATCATAAAAGCTGCAGATTTTTCATGCTACACGTTTTTGGAATCAAGAACTGCAATAAAATTCGCGATACGCTTTCCTGGCTGGATGAGCATAATGTAGACTACACCTTTAACTCGGTGAAAAAGGAGCCGCTCACGCGCGAAGAGCTTCGCGAGGTCGCCGACAAGGTGGGCCTCGATGTGCTGGTAAACAGGCGTGGGCGTAAATGGCGTGATCTGGGGCTGGCCGGAAAGGATCTGGACGAGGACGAATTGTTCGAGATCCTGCTTGAAAACCAGGTGATGATAAAGCGCCCGCTCATCGTGGATGAAGACGCCGTGATCGTCGGTTATGACGAGACGGCTTTTGAAGCTTTCACCGGGGCCGGCGGCGAAGAAGAGGATAAACCTGCAGGGGGAGAGACGTCCCAATGATACGCAAGCTCACTGCCATTTTTTGTTTTGTCCTGCTGGCCTTTGGCAGTGCAAGGGCCCAGGACAGTCTGCAATATAATTCTGAGAAGCAGCCGACCATGGAGGACCTGCTGCGCGTGCACGAGAAGTTTGAGTACGAAGTGCGCTACAGTTTCTTCAAGTTGGGAACCATATACGTGGAAGTGGTAGGCGATTCACTTTACCACGGCGTGCATACCAAGCACCTGCTTACTGTCATTAAGTCGAACCCGGGTATTCCATTCGTGGGCAAGGAAGAGAATCGTTATCACAGTCTTTTCGTACCCGGCGACAGTTTGCCGCATACGGAGGTCTTCTGGACCGATAATGTCGACGAGAATGAATTCGGCGACACACGCTATATCTTTGACCGTAAGAAAAACCTGGTTTACGGCTTCGACCATGACGAGCCCCAGGATACGCTGGCCCTTCAGGAGCCGGCCAGCAGCGGGCATATCGTCTTCTACCTGTCCCGACTGTTTGCCGGGGCGGCAAGGTCCTTTAAGATTCCCATCTATATCGATTTTAAAAAAGGATACCTGTCGGCGGAAAGCGGGAAGAAGGTCTACAAGCGAAAGTACGATGCTTTCGACCACCCCATCGACACCTATTTTATGGAGGGTAATGCCGATGTCAACGGGCCTTTCGGCTTCAGCGGTAAGTTCAAGGCCTGGTTTGCTACGGACGACCTTCGTATCCCGGTCGAAGCCCAGGTCAAGGTATGGCTCGGCCA
>DASQZK010000380.1:0-4273 GCA_035638735.1 Bacteroidales bacterium | reverse complement strand
TGATATGTAAAGGCTGGTTGCCAGTCAGTGACATTATCAGCGTTAAAGATGTAAGAATCTGTCACCTTTGCCGACCGGATATTGGCGAGATAGAGGCTGCCATCAGGTTTCAGTGTCTCGGCGAAACGCATTGTAATTTTTTGGCCCGGATGACCTTTGGCCGAGAGGGAAACCCAGCCGACCATATTTTGTCCCATGTCGTAGATATAGACTCCCGGTCGTAATTTTTTTACCGATACCGGGGTGATTGGAACGGTCACCCTTATGGGTTCATTCAGCTGACCAGTGAGCATTCCTGCAGGTTCTTCAACGATTTCGGCATCCATCCAGTTTTTAGCATCAAAGCCGGGTTTATCCCATCCCGGCATTTCAAGACGGGCATCATATTTTTCGCCGTCAAATTCGTTATTCTCAGTTATGGGTCCATTCGCGGTGAGTTTCCAGGTGGAGTCAGTTGAAATGACCTTGTGGCTGCCATCGTTAAATTCAATGTCGATTTGCATCAGCAGTTTTGGGAATCCGTAATTTTGCATCAGGAAGGGCTCGTCTTTGCGCATGGCGAAGTAACGGCCATTACCCAGGATTACGCCAATGGCATTCGATCCTTGAGATAGTTGTGGCGTTACATCGTAGGTATTATAAAAGATGGTTTTTGTATAGTCGGTTGCTCCCGGTGCCAGTACCAGGTTGCCTGTCCGCCCGCCATTGATGTGCAGTTCATATAATCCCAGTCCGGAGATATTGGCCGTTGCCTTTTTAATTGGTTTTGAGATGTTAAATTCTTTCCTGAGATAGCGTGCATTGAGCTTTCTGAATTGTCCGGCAGTATCTTCGCCGGGAAAGACTTTTTCCGTACCAATCCATTTACCCTTCCAGTGTTCCGGGTTCAGAAGCCCGATGCTCCACCTGGCCGTTTCGCTCCACGGTGAAATGCGGCCATCCTGGTCCCAGATGCGTACTTTCCAGTAACAAGCCATCCCTGAGTGGAGGGCTTCCCCTTCATATTTTACCAAAACAGACTGATCACTCTTCTGTTTTTCACTGTTCCACAGGTCGCCTTCATTTTTGTCCAGTTTGCCGGGTGATGAGGCAACGAGTATTTGCCATGCCGTTTGTGTCGCAGCTCTTGCAGGACTCACCAGAATCCAACTCAGGTGGGGTGACGTGATGTTAATGCCCTCAGGATTCACCTGGTTTTCACAGGTAAGTTCGATACTCCTTATAGTACTCTCTTGTTGTTTACAGGATGTGAGAAGACATAAAAACGCTAATGCGTAAACAGGTAGTTTTGTAAGTCGTTTGAAAATCATGTTGGTATGGTAGGTTAAGGTTTCATTCACAATTTTAGTGGAAAAAATACTTATAACAAAGTAATTTCAAAGCACAGGCGTTTCAATCCATTGTCCGGGTATTTGCGGATTCAACTTCAATTTAATTTCTATACAGAAAATGACATTCTAAATCTGGCACTTGAGGGCTGGTATGTAGCCAAAAATGAAGATTGGCAAATACGTTCGGATAATGCCGGAAGAGATTTCATTACAAGCAACAAACTCAAAGAAACTGTAGCTTGCACTGGGAGGCAGCTTATGAATCAACTAATAATACTGGTATTACAGCACTTCCCGATGACCAACATTTTGGTGATATAAATCATTTCGTAACATTCACATTATAAGGAAGGTGCGATCAAGGGCATTTAAGTAATACTAGTTCTCCGGTTCATCCGACAGGTTCCTGGCTTCGATATAAATACGTTTGATTTCGGGATGAGATTTCCTGATAATGCTTTCCAGTCGTTTAACCGTTTCGGGAATTTCAGCACTGCTCAGGTCATGCACAAACTGCACATCCAGAGCCAGCAGAACATCGTCGGGGGTCAGGTGCATGGTAAGCGGACGGTGCAGTGTCTCTACATTTTTATCATTTATTACCAATTTCATGATATCGTCAACAATATAGGACTGCATACTTTCGCCTATCAGCAGGCTCCGGCTTTCTATAATTAGCAGGACTGCAACAGTGGCCAGTAGCATGCCGATGAGTATTGAAGAAAATCCGTCGGCAACGGGCAAATTGAAATGACTTCCCAGGAACACACCTGCTGCAGCTATGATCAATCCGCCCAGGGCCGCACCATCTTCAAAGATAACAACAAAAAGTGTAGGGTCTTTACTGATTCGTACCCGTTCAAGAAAGCGACCCTTAATGCCTTCGTTTTTATTCAGAGTTCGCACAGCTATCACAAAGGAAGTCCCTTCAAATAAAAAAGCGCCACCCAGAACCGCGTAGTTCCAGACGAGATTGGTCAGTTCCTCGGGATGCTGAATATGTTTGATACCTTCATAGATGGACATACCTCCGCCCAAACCGAAAATGAGGATGGATACAATTAGTGTCCAGAAATAAATTTCCTGACCATGGCCAAAAGGATGTACTTTATCGGGGGCCTTTTTGCTACGGTGGATACCTAAAAGTAACAGCAATTCATTGGAAGAATCGACTGTACTATGTATGCCTTCGGAAAGCATGGCTGAACTGCCGGTAACTCCCGCCGCTATAAACTTAAGTATAGCTATTGCAATATTAGCTGAAAGTGCACCATAAACAGAGATATTCGAACGGGCCATGGTATTTCATTTGAAGGGTTTAGAAAGGTAAACACGTTTCTGTTTTGATTCGTTCGGGTTATGCTAACTGAACAAAGAGTGACAATCATCCGGGATGAGTTTATACCGGCCGGTTTTAAATGTCTTTGTTATATAGAATAAATTTATCAGATATCCCTCAGCCAAAAGAGGATACGGATTGTTTAATTTCTATTGAACAACTAAAATAAAACCCGGATGAAAACCAATATTTTTGTAAACCTACCGGTAAGGGATTTGAAGAAATCGATGGAATTCTTCAGAAGCCTGGGCTACAACTTCAATCCGCAGTTTACCGACGAAACAGCGGCCTGCCTCGTAATTTCTGAGGATATTTATGCCATGTTGCTCACCCATGATAAAGCCAGGGAATTCACTAAAAAAGAGATCGCTGATGCTCACAAGGTTACGGAAGTGCTCGTTTCGCTGAGTTGTGACAGCCGGCAGAAAGTGGATGAACTGGCTGATAAAGCGCTCGCGTCGGGTGGCAGTTTTGCCCGTGAACCTGAAGTTTATAGTTTCATGTACGGCCGCAGTTTCAATGACCCTGACGGTCACATCTGGGAGCTGATCTGGATGGATCCGGAGAGGGTGAAGGGAGGAGAGCTGTAAGGGGGGCCACGGAGTGGTCTTTATTATCGTAGCCATGGTTACGTCCGTGGTGGGAGATAACAGTTATGTGAATAAAGGGATGAAGAGGAATAATGACGGTGTCCCGTATAGCCCCGATTTTCCCCTATCGGGGCGAAGTGGGGAATATCGAACAGATGAATATCGAACAGGGGAATATCGAATGAAGAAGGAAAGAGGAGAGATGAGAGAGACGCCTGGTTTGATGCAGGACCCTGTCAGGGCCAGACACCGCAGGAATATTCAGAAGAGTGTGTCAAAATTACACAAATAGTGTGTAAATATTACATAAAAGAAGGAATGCGATAGTTGAAAATAACCGGTTGCCCTCTGCTCTCCGCCAATTCGACAATAAACCAATCTTAAAAGTCATGGACACAACAAACAAAGAACTATTGGAATCAGCAAACCAGAAGATCATACCGTTTATCTGGTTTACGGATAAAGCTGAGGAAGCCGTATCGTTTTATATGTCGGTATTCAGAAATTCTAAAACGGGCCGGGTTACCAGGTATCATGGAGCCTCGGCGGAAGCCTCAGGGCGGCCTGAGGGTAGTGTTATGACGGTTGATTTTCAACTGGAGGGTATGCGCTTCACAGCGATTAATGGTGAACCGGGATATAAGATCAATCCGTCGGTATCATTTTACGTCAGTTGTCGTACAGAGGGCGAGATTGATGAATTATGGTCTAAATTGTCGGAGCAGGGAACGGTCCTGATGAAACTGGATAAATACCCGTTCAACGATAAATATGGATGGGTCCGGGATAAATTTGGGGTTTCATGGCAGTTGATTTTGTCTGAAGCCCGGGCTAAAATATCACCCTGTCTTATGTTTGTTGGATCCCAGCAGGGAAGGGCAGAAGAAGCGGTTAAACTCTATACGGATGTATTTAAAAATTCAAGAATAATCATGGATGAACGTTACCGGGAAGGACAAACCGAAGTTGATGCGACTGTTGTACATGCTGAATTTTTACTGGAGGAACAACGG
>DASQZK010000379.1:0-2150 GCA_035638735.1 Bacteroidales bacterium | reverse complement strand
CAGGGCATACCCCGACGTGGGGAAGGCTGTTGACGCTGCCCGTGCCGCTGCTTCACCGAACGATATGATCTTTATCGGCGGCAGCACCTTTGTGGTGGCGGAAGCACTGCCACAGGAGTGATGGCCTGTTAAGTCGTCGTGACGATGATAACGACTGCTGCGCGTAACTCGTCGTGTTAAAAGACCGTAAATCCGTTCGACGCGGTGTGGGTTTTTCAAATCCTAATGATAAAGCGTGAACCGGATCCCGGATCGGAAAAAGCTTCAAGGCTTCCATGGTGTTTGCTTATAACCTGTCTTGAGAAACTGAGGCCCACACCGCTTCCTGATTCTTTGGTTGTGAAGAAGGGTACAAAAATTTTATCGATGACATCCCCGGGGATTCCCGGTCCGTTGTCAGCAATCTGGATTACCACCCGGTCATTGTCGTCCATCCTGGCCGAAATACTGATCTCCTTTTCTTCCCGTTCAAACCCGACGTAACTTTCTATCGCATTTTTAACCAGGTTGATCATAACATGGGAAAGTAGTTTTTTATCGGCAAACACCGTAAGTGATGGCGGCCTGGTATTGACGGTAAACCTGATGCCATTTTCTTCGAGTGAGGATGCAAGCAGGATGCCTGTTTGGGCAATGAGATCGTATACCCTGAAATGCTCGGGGGCAATCTGAGGCGGCAGGGTAGTTGACCTGAATTCACTCACAAACCGAAGGAGACCGGCATTTCGTTCATTAATAATGCGGAGACCTTCGATGGTTTGCCGGCACAGGTCTCCCCTGCCGTCACCCTGCATGGACTCCTGCCCATCAGGGCTGCTGAGTTTTTCCAGCAGGAGTGATGCCAGCGAGGTTACCGGCGATACGGTGTTGTTCACTTCGTGAGTGATGACCCTGATGAGCTTCTGCCAGCTTTCCATTTCTTTATTCTGCAATTCATTCCTGATATCCTGCATGGAAACAAGCTTAAGGTGTTCAGCATTTAACCTGAAGAGTGTTGACTTAATCAATAGTTGCTTGAAATCGTTCCCCTGCCTGAATTTAAAAATCCTGCGCTGGCCTGGCATAATCGACTTTATAGCAAAAACAAGCCCGGGGTCAGCATTGGCAATTTCATCGAGTTGCCTTTCATTCTTCATGCCAAGGATGGTTTTTGCCGGTTTATTGACAACCTCGAGCTTCAGATTTTCACTGATTACTAATATCCCGACATCAAGATTTTCAACGGTGTAGTCGAGCAAGTGCTGCCACTGCCTTTCCCGGATACGGTAATCGGCAATGATGTCGGATAAGTGACTGAAATACTTATATAACTGTCTGTCCCTTATCAACGACCCATTTCCGCGGAATGAGACTCTCGGATCTTCATTTTCAATGTAATTGACAAAAGTGGCAAGCTGTGTATTTGTCTTATTCAGGAAAAAGACAAGCGATGTAACCTGGGCTATGAAGAACAGCCCCAGGAGAGTGCTTGTAAAAACGAATTCCGGCTTAAAGAAAAAATAGCCTGTCAGCAGGGCGCTGAGGGCCAGCACGATTACTCTTGCCAGTAGTACAATATAAAAATGTCTAAACACCATATTTCTGCATTTTCCGGTACAATGTTGGTCTGGATATTCCGAGTTCATCGGCCGTATCGGACAAGTTTCCCAGATTACGTTTTATAGCTTCGGCAATAGCCTTTTTTTCTAACTCTTCGAGTGTCAGTGGCTGTAAAGGTGCCATAACGGACTTATCAGCGAATATGAAATTGAAATCGCCGGGGTTTAAAGTATTCCCATCACAAAGGATAACCGCTTTCTCGATAGCATGATGTAATTCCCTCACATTGCCGGGCCAGTGATACGATCTGAGTTTCTTCAGGACCTGGACATCGGGGGACTGTATATTTCTATGATATTTCCCGGCGTAATTCTTCGTGAAATGCGTTGCAAACTCATCGATATCTTCCGGCCTTTCGCGCAAGGGCGGTAATTCAAGGGTAATTGTATTAAGCCGGTAAAACAGGTCTTCTCTGAAATCACCATTTTGTATCATATCGGCAAGCGGCTGGTTCGTAGCAGAAATCAACCTGATATCTATTTTCAAAGGCTTTGTTGACCCCAGCCTGGTTACTTCCCTGTTTTGGAGTACAGACAGCAGTTTCACCTGGG
>DASQZK010000378.1:0-12148 GCA_035638735.1 Bacteroidales bacterium | reverse complement strand
TGCCTATCCCCGATACCCCCAGGCTATCCAGCTGCAGCCCCTTGAAGATGACAGTCTCCGATGTGTCCACGTTACTTTTATGGAACTGCCGGTCCAGGAGGTAGAAGGTGTAACGGATGCTGTCGTATTGAATGGTCTTGTATTCCAGGCTGACAGTAATGGTGCCGGAGAGCGTCTTGTTCTGGCCGGTTCGTTCGATATACGGGATGCGAAAATTCTGCACATTGGCTTTCTCATCAGATTTGACCCATTTACTGCTGTCGGCGACCCACATAGTAAGGAACAGGTTGTATTTAAGGCTGTCGGCAAGTGCGGCTGAATCTGGCTGTTCAATCCCGATATCGCCATCCCCGTCGGTAAAACCAATATTTAGTTCGCCAAGAAGAATACTGTTACCGAGGACATCCTGCGACAGGAAGAGGTTGAAACCTTTGTATTCAACCGTGGGTTCGTCGGGGTATTTCTGAATCTTCTGGCATGAAGAAAAAGCGAGAAGAAAGATCAGTAACAGGGCTGCTATGTGACTTAACGATTTCATGGCATGGTAAATTACCTAAAATTCTTAACACAAAAAAACAGCGGTTTATTATTTCTTCCTGAAAAATATCTGAATAGGTACGCCTTTAAAGTTGAAATGATCCCTGATTTTGTTCTCCAGGTACCGTCTGTAAGGATCTTTGATATGTTCGGGCAGGTTGCAGAAGAACGCAAAGGTTGGTGCATAGGTTCGCAACTGGGTGACGTATTTTATTTTAATGAATTTCCCTCGCACAGCAGGGGGATGATAGTTTTCGATGGCTTCCTGCATAACCTCGTTTAGTTTGGAGGTTGGAATCTTTTGCTTCCGGTTCACATATACTTCCATGGCTGTATCGAGCACTTTCTGGATACGTTGTCTGGTAACGGCAGATGTGAAAATGATGGGTACATCGTCGAATGGTTCCAGTCTCTTTCTGATGGCTTTCTCATAATCCCTCAGGGTGTTGGTCTCCTTTTCGACAAGGTCCCATTTGTTAACAAGGATCACGATGCCTTTACGATTTCGTTCCACGAGCCGGAAAATGTTTACGTCCTGGCCTTCTATGCCGCGTTCGGCATCAATAAGCAGAAGACAGACATCGGCATTTTCGATTGCCCTGACGGAACGCATCACTGAATAAAACTCGACATTTTCCGACACTTTCCCTTTTTTCCGAAGACCGGCCGTATCCATTATGTAAAAGTCGTGGTTATACTTTTTGAAGCGCGTATTTACTGAATCACGTGTTGTGCCGGCTACCGGAGTAACAATATTCCTTTCCTCACCAATGAGTGCATTTATCAATGAGGATTTACCCACGTTGGGGCGCCCTATGATGGCAAACCTCGGGATATCTTCTTCTTCCTCTTTCGGTTCACCGAAAGTCAGGTTGTTGACAATAGCATCGAGGAAGTCCCCTGTGCCGCTGCCGTTAGCCGATGAAATGGGATAAATGCTGCCCAGGCCGAGTGAATGGAACTCATGGATATAGTGCATTTTTTCGCCGCCATCGACTTTGTTAACTCCGACCAGTACTTTTTTTCCCGACTTCCGGAGGAGACCTGCGATGGAATTATCCAGGTCGGTAATGCCGCTGTTGACATCAACAAGGAAAATGATCAGGTCTGCTTCCTCTATGGCCAGCATAACCTGCTTGTTTATCTCTCCTTCGAACACGTCCTCGGAATTAGCCACATATCCGCCCGTGTCGATAACCGAAAATTCTTTTCCGTTCCAAAACACTTTCCCGTAATGACGATCACGCGTCACCCCGCTGGTCTCATGAACGATGGCCAGCCGGCTTTCGGTAAGCCGGTTGAAGAAAGTGGATTTGCCGGTGTTTGGTCGGCCGACAATGGCAATGATATTTGACATGATGGTGTTTCTTTATCTGTAACCGAAGCTTTTGAGCATACGGTCATTATTTCTCCAGTCTTTTCTGACCTTTACAAATAATTCCAGGAATACTTTTTTTCCGAAGAATTTCTCCATTTCCTTTCGGGCTTCAGTCCCCGTTTTCTTAAGTGAGGAGCCCGCTTTTCCTATGAGAATGCCTTTCTGGGTGTCTCTTTCGACATATATCACCGTTCGTATACGGATAATCTTAGGTGTATCCTTGAATTCTTCAATTTCAATCTCGACCGAGTAGGGAATCTCCTGTTGGTAAAACAAAAGTATCTTTTCCCGTATGATCTCACCGGCAAAGAACCGCTCAGATTTGTCGGTGATCAAATCTTTTGAATAAAAGGGGGGATTTTCGGGCAATTTCTCTAATATAAGGTTGAAAAGCCGGTCGAGATTGAAACCTTCTGTTGCCGACATGGGAACAAACCCGGCGTCGGGTAAAACCGCTGACCATTCAGTGAAGAGTTGTTCAACCTTTTCCTGGTTGCACAAATCCACCTTGTTAAGTACAAGGATGACAGGTAATCCGGACTTTTGGAGCTTCCCGGCAATGTCTTCACGAAGGCCCGGCTCTTCAGTAACATCAGTAACATAAATTAGTATGTCTGCATCAACAAGTGCCGACCGTGCAGCTTTCAGCATATTTTCCTGAAGCTTGTACTTTGGTGTAAGGATCCCGGGCGTATCGGAATAGACGATCTGGAAATCATCGCCGTTTACAATGCCGTGAATACGATGCCGTGTAGTTTGTGCCTTGGAGGTAATGATACTCAGCTTTTCACCAACCATCCGGTTCATGATAGTTGATTTTCCCACATTTGGATTACCTACAATGTTTACAAAGCCTGCTTTATGAGTTGAGGTGGTATTCATCATCCGAAGGCATTCATCTTTAACATGCTGATTTCTTTCTCGGTAAGAAAGCGATATTTTCCGCGTGGCAGGTTTTTCTTTGTGAGTCCTGCAAAGAATACCCTGTCGAGGCGGGTGACTTTATACCCCAGGTGTTCGAACATCCTGCGCACGATACGGTTTTTCCCGGAATGTATCTCTATGCCGATTTCATTCTTTTTTTCGGGATCAATAATAGTGATTGAGTCTGGTTTAATGAAGCCGTCATCCAGTGTTACTCCCTCGCTAATGGTGTTTAAATCTTCTGTTTTCAAGTTGTTTTCCAGGAAGACCTGGTAAATCTTCTTAACGTTGTATTTAGGGTGGGTAAGACGTGTTGCCAGTCCGCCGTCGTTGGTGAGCAGAAGGACGCCGGTTGTGTTCCTGTCAAGCCTTCCTACAGGGTACACCCTTTCATGACAGGCTTTCTTTACAATATCGATGACTGTTTTCCTGCCTTCCGGATCGTCATTGGTCGTTACGAAATCTTTCGGTTTATTCAGAAGAATATACACTTTCTTCTCCGACCTCAGTTTTTCCCCATTATATTTAACCACATCACCTGGATTAACCTTTACACCCATTTCGGTAACCACCTGTTCGTTTATGCTGACCAGACCGGCCTTGATCAGGTCATCGGCTTCACGCCGCGAACAGATCCCTGCATGTGCAATATATTTATTCAGCCTGGTTGTCCCGTCATTCTTTGGTGTGCGCGGGCCGGCGGCATCTGGTTTAGGCCTTGTAATCCGTGGGCGTTTCCCCCGCCGGGTGCGGCTGTAATCATTCTCCGGTTTGCTGAAGGCGCGATCCCGGTAAGGTTTCCCTTCCGAACGTGTATACCCCGGCCTGGAATCATCATCTTTCCTGAATCCCCGGTCTTTGGATCCTTCTTCTGAATGGCGGGAATAGGAACCTGGCGATCTTTTTGCATTACGGTCCCACCCCTGGTGGTCCCTGTTCCCGGGTGAAGACTGTCCGGAACGGTTTGAATCATAGTTTCTTTTCTCGCTGTTGTTCCCGGTGCGGTCCTGTCTGTGGTTAGCGGAATTTTTATCACCGCTGTTACGCCGGTCCCCACGGTAAGGATGTGATTCCCCTCGGTTCCTTCCGTTCCTGTCATCACTGTTGTTCATGATTGTTGTTATTTGAGAATGATTGGATATTAAAGGCCATTATATTAGCAAAAAGCTTGCAAAAATAATATTTTTGAACCGCAAAGCGAAGTCAGAGGCGAAATATTTTCATACACAGGTCATTATTTAATTTCACGCCTGGGTACATATCATCCCCCGGAAAGTGATAACAGGGTGGTTGATACTCTGTTAACAAACAGACAATCAATGGATGCGACCTTAATAGCTTCTCTTGCGGAGAATAAAGTTTCTGTCTGTTCAAAGAAACCGGGAATGGGTTATAATGTGTTAAACTATAAGTTAACAACCAGGCGGATGCATTCCGGTACCGTTTAAACAGGTTGCTCATTGTAGTACAACGTTGGTTAATGTTTTTGTAAGATACAGTAATACAATAAATTGAAACTAATTTGCAGTATGTTTTATTTTTGTTATATAATAACACCAAAGAACTTATAAAAGTTATATTAAGCTTTACACTATGACACTCATAAAATCTATTTCAGGTATAAGGGGTACAATTGGCGGAAAACCAGGCGAGAGTCTGACGCCTCCCGACATCGTAAGTTTCACCACGGCGTATGCCAGGTGGCTGACCGAAACAGGCCGCGAGCTGAGCCGGCGGGTAGTGGTTGGCCGGGACGCACGTGTTTCCGGACCAATGGTTGAACAGCTTGTTGCCGGAACGCTAAACAGTATGGGCTTCGACGTGGTCATGCTTGGGCTGGCCACGACACCTACTGTGGAAATAGCCGTCACGCTCGAAAAAGCAGATGGAGGAATTATCCTGACAGCCAGCCATAATCCGGCCCAGTGGAATGCCCTTAAACTGTTAAATCATGAAGGTGAATTCCTGTCTGCCAGGGCCGGCGATGAGATTGTGAAAATGGTCGAAGCCATGGATTTCAGTTACCCGGCCTACGAAAACCTGGGGAAGGTCATCCCTTCTGTTGATTATAACCAAAAGCATATACAGATGGTTAAAGATCTTCAGCTTGTTGATCCGGCCCTGATCGAGTCGGCCGGATTCAAGGTGGCTGTCGACTGCGTAAATTCTGTGGGAGGGCTGGTTATTCCTGACCTGCTGAGGGCTCTGGGGGTTCATGAAGTTATTGAACTATATACCGAAGCCAACGGCTTGTTTCCTCACAATCCGGAACCTCTTCCGGAAAATTTGTCGGCCATAGCAGAAAAGATAAAGGAAACCGGTGCCGATGTGGGTTTTGTTGTTGATCCCGATGTTGACCGGCTGGCCATCGTGAATGAAGACGGTACCATGTTCGGGGAAGAATACACCCTGGTGGCTGTTGCCGATTATGTACTGAACCATACGCCTGGCAATACAGCCTCGAACCTTTCTTCTACCCGGGCATTAAGGGATATTACCGAGAAGAGAGGTTATAATTATGTAGCCTCGGCTGTAGGTGAGGTGAATGTAGTGGAAGCCATGAAAGAAAACCAGTGCGTCATTGGCGGCGAAGGCAACGGGGGCATTATCTATCCGGCCCTTCATTACGGCCGGGATGCCCTGGCCGGGATTGGATTATTCCTGACACACCTTGCAGCATCAGGTCTCCGCTGTTCGGAACTGAGAAAGAAATATCCCGATTACGTGATTTCAAAAAATAAAATTTCACTGGATGAGGGAATAAATGTCGACGCAGTTTTGTCCAATGTTAAAAAACATTACTCAGATCATCTTGTTGATGAAACCGATGGTCTGAAGATAGATTTTCCTGACAGATGGGTACATTTGAGGAAGTCAAATACCGAGCCTATCATCCGGATTTATGCTGAGCATACCAACCGGCAAAAAGCCGATAAACTTGCCGGTGATGTTATGAAGGTAATAAGGCATGTGATTTCATGATCCAATAAAAAATCAGGTTGTATCGTTATCAGGGTTGAAGTCGTAATGCCTTCTCAAGGTATTGCGTGGCAGAGGCGGCCTAATGCCCGAACAAGTTGTCCCAAAGCCGGGAATATTCCCCGGTCAGTTACGGGCTTTACGGAGTGGCGGGAACATTACGGTTCCGAGTTGAAGCCATTATCCGTATGCAGAGTTCCCTGAATGTGGGGCAAGGACGAGTACGTTTTTCTGAGACAGATTATTTAGAGTTTTAATTCACAATAATGAAAAAGAAAGTAATCATTCCCCTGGTTGTTATTGTACTGGCACTTGTCGGTATCATAATCTATTCTGCGGCTTCAAAGCCCGATGGCGAAAAGAAACTGACTACCGGGGTAAAAAAAGGGGATTTTGAGATCCTTGTTTCAGTGACCGGTGAGTTACAGGCCGAAAATTCCGTCGAGATCAGAGGGCCCTCCAATCTCAGGTCCAGAAACCTGAGACTAAGATCAATAAAAATCCAGAATATGGTGCCCGAGGGTACTGTTGTCGACTCGGGCGACTGGGTAGCCACACTGGACCGCTCAGAGGCCGATAACTCGTTGAAAGATATTGCCGACGAGCTTGAAAAGATTGGATCGCAGTATACCAAAACAAAACTCGACACGACCATCCAGCTGCGCCAGCTGCGCGATGAACTTATTAACCTCAAATTCTCAATGGAGGAAATGAAAATTGCGCTGGAACAATCGCAGTATGAGCCACCGGCAACCATTCGTCAGGCGAAGATTAACCTGGATAAGGCAAAGCGGGCTTACCAACAGGCAAGTAAGAACTATACCCTGAAAGTAAAGCAGGCCCAGGCCGATATGACGGAGGTAAAAATAAACCTGGCCAAGCAGGAACGGACAAAACAGGAAATGGAAGATGTTTTGAAAGACTTCGATATCTATGCACCTGCACCCGGGATGCTGATTTATAAGCGTGAATGGAACGGGCAGAAACGTACGGTTGGTTCGGAGATTAACCCCTGGGACCTTACGGTGGCTACATTGCCCGACCTGTCAACCCTGGTTTCCAAGACGTATGTTAATGAGATCGATATTAGCAAGATATCCAAAGGACAGGATGTAAGGATCGGCGTGGACGCTTTTCCGGAGAAGAAATTTACCGGCAGGGTCATCGATGTGGCAAATATCGGGGAACAATTGCCAAACACCGATGCCAAGGTATTCGAAGTAACTATAAGACTCAATGAAAACGACACCATTCTGAGGCCTTCCATGACCACCAGTAACCAGATTGTTACAAGTAAATTCAACGATGTTCTCTCGGTGCCTCTCGAAGCTGTGCATGCCACCGACAGTCTTTCGTATGTTTACACTACCAAAGGTGCCCGGCAGGTTGTTGTGTTGGGTGATGCCAATGAAAATGAGATCATCGTTGACCAGGGTTTGAAAGAGGGTGATGACATTTACCTGACGGTTCCCGATAATCCCGATAATTTCCGGTGGACAGGACTGGAGCTTATGGATGTCATTAAGCAGAAGAAAGCAGAGGAATTGCGGAAAAAGCAAGAAATGGAAGAAAATTTCAGGGACAGAAAGAACCAGCATTCAAACGGACGGCAGGGAAAAGGTAGTTTCAGACCCAACAGAACCAGACAATAATGAGCAGGTACTTTCATGATATTATCATTGCCTTTGAGTCTATTCTTTCGAATAAACTCAGGAGTTTTCTTACCGCGCTGGGGATTATTTTTGGTGTGGCTGCCGTGATAAGCATGCTTGCCATCGGGAAAGGAGCCCAACAGGAGATCCTTGAACAGATCAAGATGGTGGGTGTAAACAACATCCTTATCACACCCATCGTGCAGCCAAAAGGCCAGAATGAAGATTCCGAAAACGGAAATGGCAACAAACAAAAGTCTAAGTTTTCGCCCGGTCTTCATCTTAAAGATGTGGACGCCATAAAGGAAATTTTACCCACGGTAAAAAGGATTAGTCCTGAAATCGCCATGAACTCATACGTGGTTCAGAACGGAAAAAGGGCTTCGGCCAAACTACTGGGTGTTTCCCGTGAATATTTCGACATTTTTAACCTGAAACTTTCCGATGGGATGATCTTTAACGATTACCAGGAAGAAAACGGGATAACGGTCTGTATCATTGGAGCCAACATTGCCCAGACTTTTTTCAGCAAAGAGAATCCGATAGGGAAATACATCAAGTTTGATAAAGTATGGCTGCGAGTGATCGGTGTTATTGAACGAAATAATGTGAAGGTAACGGGATTTGAGAATACCGGCATCAACGTGATGAATGATAATATCTATGTGCCCGTAAAAACCATGCTCCTGCGTTTTGAGAACCGGGCATTGATATCCTCGAGGATAAACAACAACAGCGCACAGGTAGGGCATCATTTTTATATCAGTAGTGTTCCTTCACAAAACAACGATAATAACTATCACCAGCTCGACAAGATCATTGTCCAGGTGAATGAATCATACGAACTCGATCCATCGACAAAACTTCTCAGCAGGCTCATGTTACGCCGGCACCAGGAGGTCCATGATTTCGAGATCACCGTCCCCGAGTTGCTCCTGAAGCAGGAACAGCGCACCAAAGACATTTTTAACCTCGTACTCGGAGCCATCGCCAGCATCTCTCTCCTGGTGGGAGGTATCGGTATTATGAATATAATGTTTGCCTCTGTCATGGAACGCATACGTGAAATTGGCACCCGGATGGCAATCGGGGCACGGAAACAGGATATTGTGGTCCAGTTCCTGTCGGAAGCCATACTGATAAGTGTTACCGGGGGAATCATCGGAGTTATCCTGGGCATCGTGGCATCAAGGCTTATCGATGAATTTTCGGGTATACTCACCATCATTTCTCCTTTTTCAGTTATTGTGGCTTTTTTTGTGTCTGCTTCCGTGGGGATCATTTTTGGGTATTCCCCGGCCAAGCGCGCTTCAGAAAGAGATCCAATCGAATCACTCAGATATGAATAAGCGAATCAACGTTTTTTTGGTACTGGCTGTCCTGGTATTCCTGCCTTCCCAGCACCTGTTTTCTCAACAGAAGAAAAGAACATATACCCTGGAGGATGTCCTCCTCATCGCCCGCCAGCAATCACCGATGGCTGTTATGGCTAAGCACCGTTTCCGGGGCAGTTACTGGGAATTCAGGACTTACAAAGCCGGCTTCCTGCCCATGCTCACCATGAATACCACAATTCCTGATCTTAACAGGTCCATCGACAAGATCACCCTTAATGACGGTAGTGATGCCTTCGTGGAAAGGAAGCTGATAAATTCAAGCGCGGATCTTGAATTACGCCAAAATATCGGACTCACCGGTGGAAGCATTTATATGCGTTCCGATCTGCAGCGCATTGATAATATGGGGGAGAATGGCCAGACTTCTTACCTGTCGTATCCCATAAATATCGGTATTCAACAACCTGTTAACGGCTACAACGAATACCACTGGGAGCGCCAGATTGCCCCCCTTAAATATGAGGAATCCCAGCGTAATTATATTCAGTCGCTCGAACAGGTATCGCTGCGTGCCGTGAACTACTTTTTCGACCTGGCCCTGGCCCAAAAGAATCTTGAGATTGCCAGGGTCAACTATTCCAATGCCGATACATTGTACCGTATTGCAAAAGGGCGTTACCAACTTGGTACTATTGCCGAAAATGAGCTTTTGCAGATGGAACTGTCATTTCTCAATACGGGGACTGATCTAAACAGTGCCCAGATTGACCTGGCCATTAAAAAATTCCAGCTTAATTCCTTCCTGGGTCTTAACCAGAATGAAAACATAGAACTGGTAATACCATTTGAGATTCCTGATTTGGAGATAAAACTTCAGGAGGCTATTGAGCAGGCCCAGGAGAATAATCCCGACGTTCTCGATCGTCAGCAACAGCTGCTTCAGGCCGACCAGGAGGTCGACCGCACCAGAGCGGAGAAAGGTCTTAATGCTACCATATCGGCCAGTTTCGGACTCAGCCAGAGAGCCAACGAACTGAAGAACCTGTATGCTAATCCCCAGGACCAGGAAAGGGTTCGGGTAGGACTTTCAATTCCATTGATGGATTGGGGCCTTGGAAAGGGACATTACCGGATGGCGCAGTCGGCACAGGAAGTTGCTAAAACAAATGTCCAACAGGCCGAGATGGATTTCCAGCAGGAAGTGCTGCTCGAAGTGATGCAGTTTAACCTGCAGGACGACCAGCTTAAGATAGCTGCAAAGGCCGATACGGTGGGGACAAGCCGCTACCATGTCTCCAAGCAGCGCTTTCTGATCGGTAAGATCAGCGTTCTTGATCTCAACGTGGCGCAGACTGAAAAAGATGAAGCCACACGCCGCTTTATCTCAGCACTGAGAAATTACTGGACGTATTTCTATACCATCAGGTCCCTGACCCTTTACGACTGGCTAAATAACTCACCTCTCGAACAGGATTTTGACAGCTTGCTCAGATAAGTGTAAATTTGGGTAAAAAACCGACGTTTATGAAGATGACGTTTTTACTCCTGATAGCTTTACTGAACGGAATTGCGGGAGCGTGTCAACCGGATACTACGCAAATAGTGCGTTTTAGTGAATTAAGCTATAACTCCTATTTTGAACAGCTGGCCTTTATGAACTACCGGGAGGGCAACAGGGATTATCTGGAACTGCTGATGGCCGTTGATCCGTCTGTCAACACCGTGAAGTATAATATAGTTGCCAGGGAGATTGAACTTGAGCTTCAGAAACTGAAAAACAAGAGGTTCTTTAAAGCCAAACCTGAAAAAAAAATTACCCTGCTTTATGAACAGGTAAACAAGGATATCTTTCAGGCTTACAAAGAAAATGTGCTGTTCTCCCAAATATTCGACAACGGCACTTTCAACTGTCTTACCGCTACAGGTTATTACGGCGTATTGCTCGATTCCCTGGGAATACCCTATCTCTTCAGGGAGAGCTTTAACCATGTCCATCCCGTGGCCTATCCCGATAACTCTGGTATCACCATAGAGACAACCGACCCGGTTACGGGTGTCCGCTATTTCGATGAAAAACTGAAAGTGCGGTTCGTTAATTATCTTCTCGAAACAAGCCGCGTTAGCCGCGAGGAATACGACACCACCGGCGTCGATGTTTTGTTCAACCGGTATTACCTGCCCGAAAGGTCAATAGGCCTTGCTGAACTTACCGGGTTGCAGTATATGAATGATGCCCTTAACCGTTACGCCACAGGGGACTATCTGTCATCTTTTGAACAGATCAAGAAAGCCTATTTTCTCTATCCCTCCAATAAGATGCTGGCTGTATTCCAGTTCATCCTTAACAGCGCGATTTATGAAAGCAATTTCATGCAACTTTCAGATGCCCGTTTTATCGTTTATATGGCACGGTTGATTAAAAAGGATGTCATTAGTACAGAAACAGTGGCCGGAACATTCGGTTATATGAGCAACATCGTCGTGATTACACGCACCGACACCCAATTGTACGACAGTATTTATCACTATCTGGTAAACAATCTCGACGAGCCTGATCTTAAAGATAATATTGAATTACAGTATTCATTGTTCAGGGGTAAGGCCTTTCTCAGCAACTACATGCTTAAAGATGCCCTGAATCTTTTTGAAAGAGCCTATGAACTTGATGATGACAACCTTGAAGTACAAACACTCTTCGTCACTACACTGGCATATACCTTCCAGAATTCGTCAAACAAAGAAATAATTCAGCGCATTGATACCGTAACAGCAAAATTTCTGAACCTCGATTCAAACGGGCTGTTCCTCAGTCTTAAGATGATGGCCTACCTGGCCTATGTTGAAGAGCTTTTCGACTTCGGAAATCCGGGGAAAGCACTCGATTACCTTGGGAAGTTCGAAGCGATTTATGAAGACAATCCCGGGTTGGAGATAAACTATAAGCTTGTAGGCGACGCCTATTCGGCAGCGGCAGTCTATTTTTTCAAGAAGTATAATAAAAAGAAAGCCAGGGAGTTACTTGAAAAGGGATTGCAAATAGCTCCCGGCAATTTTGAGTTGCGTTACCGGTTAAATTCCCTGTGATCATTTATTATCGATAGCCAGGTTGTACTTCCGGCTTACCACCGCCCAACTGTTATGGTGTGTCCGGTATGTGGCCGAAATGGTTAATGATTCCATCAGGAAGCCGCCCTTATGCACGTTCAAAACATATTCGTAGGTACCATTCCTGGGTTTTTTTGGCCATAACCCGTTATGTATGTACTTTCCGTCTTCAAGATCGCCAATATAAAACGTCGCTGCCGGCTCCCGGGGCGAAAGAGAAATCTTCAGGATATACT